>DATCQC010000018.1:0-22931 GCA_036569685.1 Candidatus Limnocylindria bacterium
CCCTTCAGCTTGAGGTAGAGATCCGTCGAGCGCTTCATCGAGTTGCCGAGCTCCGCATAGACCTTGGTGAACGGAAGCAGCTGGCCGATCTTGAGCGCCTTGCCCGGGCTCGACACGGCGCTTCCCGCCGGCGAGGAGGCCTCGCCGCCGCTGGACGCAGGAGCGCATGCGGCCAGCGCCGCGACCGAAGTCGAGATCAGGAATGCCCGGCGCGAGATGCGGTAGTCGCTCATTCGACAGACCCTCCCGGTGGCCCTAGCGGCCGCACTCTAGTCGTCCGGAGGCGGCGCGCGTCTTTTCGCCATTCAGGAGCCGGTGAACCGCGCCGGCCGCTTCTCGAGGAAGGCGCGCACCCCTTCGGCGTAATCGGCAGTGCGACCGGCGCGGTCCTGCAGACCGGCTTCGATCTCGAGGAACTCGTCGAGCCCGTGGCCCCACGCGGCGTCGAGGCCGTCCTTCGTCAAGGCGTACGCCTCCGTCGCGCCGGCGGCCAGATCGCGCGCGTACGCGCGCCAGCGATCGGCGAACTCCGCGTCGGGCCAGACCCGGGTCACGAGCCCGATCGCGAGCGCCGCGCTGCTCGAGAGCGGGTCGCCGCTGAACACGATATCGATGGCCCGGCCCCAGCCCACGAGCCGCGGGAGGAAATACGCGGACGCGGCGTCGGGGACGAGGCCGACCTTGGACCACGCCGCGCGGAACGTCGCCGACTCTGCTGCGACGCGGACATCGCAGCAGAGCGCCAGGCCGAGGCCGGCGCCCGCGGCGATGCCGTTCACGGCGGCGACGACGGGCTTGCGCATCTCGCGGATCGCCGTGACGACCGGGTGATAGCGGCGACGGAGCTCGTCGCCGAGCCGGAGCTCGGGGCCGTTCGCGAGCGCCTTCGCGCGATCGCGGAGATCCTGGCCCGCGGAGAAGGCCCGACCGGCCCCGGTGATGACGACGCACCGCACCTGCGCATCGCGCGCGGCGTCGGTCACCGCCGTCGCAAGCGCGGCGGTCAGCGATTCGTCGAACGCGTTCAGCACGTCCGGGCGGTCGAGCGTGAGCACGGAGACGGCACCGTCCCGCTCGACCCGCAGCGGTCCAGTCACTTCCCTTTGAAGACGGCCTTCCGCTTGTTCACGAACGCGTCGACGCCTTCCTTCTTGTCTTCCGTGGAGAAGAGCAGGTAGAACGCCTTCCGCTCGAACTCGAGGCCCGCATCGAGGGTCGAGTTCCACGCGAGATCGATCGCCTCGGTTGCGAGCCGGACCGCGATCGGCGGTTTCTGCGCGATCGTACGGGCCAGGGTCTTGGCGTCCTCGAGCCACGTCGCGGCGGGATAGACCTGCGCGGCGAGCCCGATGGCCTTCGCCTCGTCGGCCTTCACGCGCCGGCCGGTGAGGATGATGTCCATCGCGCGGTACTTCCCCACCGCGCGGGTGAGGCGCTGCGTCCCGCCGGCGCCCGGAATGATGCCGAGGTTCACCTCGGGCTGGCCGAACTGGGCCGTCTCGCTCGCGACGATGATGTCGCAGGTCATCGCGAGCTCGCAGCCCCCACCGAGGCAGTAGCCCGATACGGCGGCGATGATCGGCTTGCGGATCTTCCGCACGCGCTCCCAGCGCGTGGTGAGGTCCTGCTCGAGCATGCTCGCCGGGGTCGCGTCCACGAACGACTGCTTGATGTCCGCGCCGGCGGCGAAGGCCTTCTCGCTGCCGGTCAGCACGATGCAACGGATGTCGGGCTCGTCGTCGAGTGTCTCGAGTGCCGCCACCAGCTCATCCATGAGCTCCTCTGACAACGCGTTGAGGACCTCGGGACGATCCAGCTGCACGGTCGCGATGGGCGCTTCGCGCATGACTTTGACGGTGCTCACGAGCTCAGTACTCCCCCATTCGTCCGGGTGAGTATGCCGTCCCCCTCTCGGGGGGGCCTAACGGACGGACCCGCCGCGAGACTTGCGCGATGGTCCCGAACACCCAGCCGGTCATAGCGATGCCGAGCCTCGAGCGGGCGATCAACAACGCCCGGTGGGTCGGCGCGCTCGTGGTCATCGCCCTCGGACCGTTCTTCCAGTCGGTCGGAGGCGGCTCCCTGGTGGCCCTCGTCGTGGCCCTGGTGACCGGCGCGCTCGTCATCCCGCGCTTGCGGCGGGCGTACGTGGCCCAGATCGTCGACACGGCGATCGTGATCCTGGCGATGGTCATCTTCGCGCCGGATCGCGACTGGCCGACCTCGATCATCGGGATCTTCCTCATCATGGGCGGCGCCTTCCGGCTCGGGCGGATCGGCACGCTTGTCGCGGCGGTCGTCGGGACGCTCGCGTTCCTGGGTATCTCGGTCTATCGCGAGCTCGAGTTCGGATACCCGCTGATCCTGCGCCAGCTGGCGTTCGCGCCGGCGATCTACTTCATCACCGCCCTGTTCATGGCGGGCATCATCTGGCAGCTCGAGGCCTTCCGCCGCCGGACCGACGAGGAGACCCGGCGCTACGAGGCGCTGCTCCGCGCGCAGAGCGATCTCGGGCAGCTCGTGCTTCTGATCGAGGGCGGCCGCGCGGTATACATGAACGAGGCGTTCGCGCAGCTCGTCGGCCGTCCGCTCAGCGCCTTCGACGACGTTCGCTCCCTGTACGACCTGGTCGCGCTCGACGAGCGCGCGGCGTTCCAGGCGAAGGTCGAGACGCACGTGCGGACCGAGCAGAGCCTCACGATCGAGATCCCGATCGTCCGTCTTGACGGCGAACGTCGGTTCCTCGAGGTCGCGCTCAAGCCCTTCGGGACCGCCAGCGGCGCGCGCCTCGTCCTCATCGCCCGCGACGTCACCGACCGCCGCCACGCCGAAGACGCGCTGGCCCATCAGGCCCTGCACGACATCCTCACCGGTCTCCCGAACCGCACGCTCCTCCACGACCGCCTGGACCAGGCGAGCCACGAGGCACGGCGCCGCAACGAGACCCTGGCGCTGCTGGTCCTCGACCTCGACGAGTTCAAGGCGGTGAACGACAGCTTCGGGCACCACATCGGCGACGCCCTGCTGACGCAGGTCGGTCCCCGGTTCCAGTCGGGCCTGCGTGAGACCGACACCGTCGCGCGGCTGGGTGGCGACGAGTTCGCGGTCGTGCTTCCCGGAGCCGACGCATCGAGTGCCGGTCGCATCGCGGCGGCGCTGCTCAAGTCCCTCGAGCGGCCGTTCACCGTGCAGGCCGAGGAGCTCGTCGTCGGCGCGAGCATCGGGGTCGCCGTGTATCCGAACCACGGGGACACCGCGCAGATCCTCCTGCAGCACGGGGACATCGCGATGTACGCCGCGAAGGCCGAGCTGGGCAACGGGTACAGCGTGTACACCCCCGAGCAGGACCGCCATGGCGCCGACCGACTGGGTCAACTCGCCGAGCTGCGCCGGGCGATCGAAGGCGACGAGCTCGTCCTCGAGTACCAGCCGCTCATCAGTCTCCGCACCGGACGAGTCACGAGCGTCGAGGCACTCGTGCGCTGGAACCATCCGACCCGCGGCCGGATCATGCCGAACGCGTTCATCCCGCTCGCCGAGCAGACCGGGCTCATCAAGCCGCTCACCGAGCGCGTCATCGGTCTCGCCCTCCACGACGTCGGGCTCTGGCGCGCACGGCACCACGACTGCCCGGTGGCGGTGAACCTTTCGACGCGCAACCTGCTGGACCCCTTGCTCCCCGACCTCGTCCGCGAGCTGCTCCAGAGGCACGACGTCCCGCCGGCGGCGCTGCGCTTCGAGATCACCGAGAGCGTCCTGCTCGGCGAGCCGGAGCGCGCGATGGAGACGCTCAATCAGCTGCGCGCGATCGGCGTCCGCTTCGCGCTGGACGACTTCGGGAGCGGGTACTCGTCGCTTTCGTATCTGCACCGGCTTCCGCTCGAAGAGGTCAAGATCGACCAGTCGTTCATCCGCGAGCTGTCGTCCGCCGACGCCTCCGGATCGACGATCGTCGGGGCGACCGTCGACCTCGGCCACCGGCTCGGCTTCGCGGTCGTCGCCGAGGGCGTCGAGTCGCGGGACGAGTGGGACCGTCTGATCTCGCTCGGCTGCGACATCGTCCAGGGCTTCCACATCGCGCGCCCGATGCCCGTCGCGGACGTCATCCGCTGGCTCGACGTGCTGCGCGCCGCGCCCCGCGCGCTCGCCAGCTAGCTCAATACAGCTGGCCCTTCGGGGCGGGCTGGCACTTCGGGCAGAGGTCCACATCGTCCAAACCCTTGCGCCTCCGCATGAGCGTGGCCCCGCACCGCGGGCAGGGCTTCCCTGCGCGCCCGCGGACCTGCAGGTGGGCCCGCGGCTTCTCGCCGAGCTGCGGCGGCATCGCGGTCTCCACCTCGGCGAGGCCCTTCGCGATGACGGAGCGCAGCGAGCCGTACAACCGATGCAGCTCGTCCGGCGTCAGCGAGCCGACGCGCCGCTTCGGATGGAGCTTCGCATCCCAGAGGATCTCGTCGGCGTACGCGTTCCCGATGCCGCTGATGAACGTCTGATCCTGCAACAGGTTCCTGACCTCGCTTCGCTTCGCCTTCGCCCGCTCGCTGAACGTAACCTCGCTCCAGCCGAACGTGCCGGCGTCGGGGCCGATGTCCGCGAGTCCAGGCGCGTCGATGCCCACGTAGACCTTGCCCATCCGGACGTCGTCGCGGTAGCGCAGCTCGGTGCCGCCCTCGAACTCCAGACGCATGCGGGTGTCCTTCGTCGCCTTCGATCCGGCGGGCTGCAGGAGGAACAGGCCGGCGAGCATCGGGTTGACCGTCATGTCGAGGCCATCGAAGGCGAAGATGAGGAACTTGCCGTGATGGGTCACCGAGCGGAGCGTGCGCCCGACGAGCAGCTCGTCCACCGGCTGCTCCGCGCGGAGCACGACCGGATCGCCGACGCGAACGGCGACGACCTTCTTGCCCACGAGCGCCGCCGCGATCCGCTCCTGCATGACCCGCAGCTCGGGCCACTCGGGCACTAATCGGCCACGGCGAGGAGCCAGCGCGGGTCGGGGAGGCCGAAGTGCCGGGCGGCCCACGCGAGCGTCGCCTTCAGCTGCCGCCGCTGCACCGACCGGATCCGCGGCAGTCCCGGGACCGCCGGCCGCCACGCGCGGTCGGCCAAGTAGCCGGCGATGCCCGCGATCGACGCGTCGAGAGCCGCCGACCGAAGCGGCAGCACGAGGTCGTATTCCGCGACGATCCGCTCGGGGTCTGGGCCGCCCTCCATCATGATCGACTGCGCGAAGGCGGCGACATCGAACTCGACCGGTCCGGCGCAGGCGAAGTTCCAGTCGAAGAGCCGGAGGAGCTTGCCCTGCAGCCGGATGTTGTCCGAGCGGGTGTCGAAGTGCATGAACGCGAACGGCGGCCGCAGCTTCAACAGGAGCGCGGCCTTCGCGCGGAAGACCGGTAGAGCGACGTCCAGCCACTCCTCCGCCTCGTCCGCGCGCCGCTTCGCCAGCGATGCGGTGCCGCGCAGCTCGCCGCTCGATGCGAGCCGGTCCCAGAACGGCGCGAAGTCGTGATGCTCGATCCGCGACAGCCACCGCGGCAGCGGCTTGCCGTACGTGTGCGCGTGGAACGCGGCGTACGAGCGCGCGCACGCGGCCGCCTTCGCTGGCGTCCAGGGCGGCATCGTCTGTGGGCCGACGTCCTCGAGCACGATGACGTGCCAGCCTTCGGCCGAGGCGCCGCCGAAATACTCGGGCGCCCATGGCCGCATGCACGGCGCGCACTCCTGATAGATGCGCTCCTCGTTCTCGAGATCCCACTTGACGCCGCTGTCCTTCGAGAGCGGGTACGTGCCCTTCATGAACGCGCGACGGCCATCGCGAAGGAGCATCCGGAACGTCGCCGACGGCGCGTAGCCGCCGTACACCCGCTCGGCGCGGGCAACCGGCGATCCGAGGAGCGTCGCGACGTCATCCTTGATCGCGCGCGGGACCGCCGACCAGGGCGGCTTGGCCTCAGCTCCGGTCCGCGACAACGGTCCGCAGCTGCTGCCAGGCTTCGCGCGCCTCTTCCACCGAGCCCTCGTCCTCGATCGTCGAGATGTCGCCCGGGTCCTTGTCGAGGATCACGGCCTTGAGGACGCGCCGCATGATCTTCCCGCTGCGCGTCTTCGGCAGCAGCTCGACGAAGTTGAGCTCGCCGATGACCGCGAGCGGTCCGAGCTCCTTGCGCACCGTCGCGAGCAGCTCGGCCCGGAGCGCGTCGGAGGGCTCGCGGCCCTGCTTCAGCACCACGAAGGCGGAGATCACCTGGCCGCGCAGCTCGTCGGGGCGCCCGGTGACCCCGGCTTCCGCGACCGCCGGGTTGCGGAGGAACGCGGTCTCGACCTCGATCGTGCCGATGCGGTGGTCGGCGATCTTGATGATCTCGTCGGCTCTGCCGCTGAACCACACGTACCCGTCCTTGTCGATGGACGTCGCGTCGCCGGTGAAGTACACGTTCTGCCCGGGCACCTTGTCCCAGTAATCGGCGGCGTAGCGCTCGGGCTCGGCCCAGAGCCGCGCGGTCAGCCCCGGGAACGGCCGCGTGATCACGAAGATGCCCTTCTCGTCCGGCCCGCACGGCCCGCCCTCGGGCGTGAGCACCTTCGCCTCGATGCCGGCCAGGGGCACGCCGCCGGACCCGGGTTTGATCGGCAGCAAAGCGATCCCGTACGGGTTCCCGACGATCGGGCCGCCGGTCTCGGTCTGCCAGTAGTGATCGATCACCGGGATCCGGTCGCCGAGCGCCTCCTTCTGGAACCACTCCCACGCCGGCGCGTTGAGGACCTCGCCGGCGCAGAACGCGCGCTCGAGCGAAGAGAGGTCGTGCTTCTTCGCCGGACCGTTGCCGTAGCGCATGAGCAGCCGGACGGCGGTCGGCGAGGTGAACACGCCGGTGACCTTGTGGCGCTCGACGATGCGGTAGAACGTCTCGGCGTCGGGGTGATCGAGCGCGCCCTCGTACGCGATCGTCGCGCAGCCCACGAGCAGCGGCCCGAACACGATGTAGCTGTGCCCGACCACCCACCCGATGTCTGAGGTCGACCACCACACGTCGCTCGGCACCAGGCCGAACATCCACTTCGCCATCGAGTAGACGTAGACCTGATACCCGCCGTGGGTGTGCACGGCGAGCTTCGGCTTCGCGGTCGTGCCGCTGGTCGCGAGGATGTACGCCGGCTCGTTCGCCTCGAGCTCGACACTCGAGTCATCGCGTCCGACGCCGCCGGAGAGGAAGTCGTCCCATGCCACGTCCCGTCCGTTTGTCCATGGGATGGGCACCGTCGTGCGTCGCAGGACGATCACCCGCTGCACGGTCGGCGCGGCCGCGACCGCCTCATCGACGATGCCCTTGAGCGGGACGTCCTTGCCCTTGCGGTACGTCACGTCGGTCGCGAACAGCGCCTTCGCACCGGCGAGGCGCACGCGCTCGCCGAGCGCGCCCGAGCCGAAGCCCGCGAAGATCACGATGATCACGGCGCCGATGCGGATCGCGCCGAGCATGAGCGCGATCGCCTCGGCCGAGGTCGGCATGTAGATCGCGATCCGATCGCCTTTTGCGATGCCGAGACCGCGCAAGCCCGCTGAGATCCGCTTCGCCTCGAGGTGCAGCTCCGCGTAGGTGAACGTCCGCGTCTCGCCGCGCTCGTTCTCGGTGATGAGCGCCGTCGCGGCGCCGCGCCCGGATGCGACGTGATGGTCGAGGCAGTTGTACGCGAGGTTCGACCGCCCGCCGCGGTACCAGCGGAACGTCGGTGGCTGCCAGTCGAGGACGCGGTCCCACTTCTTGGACCAGCGGAGCTCCAGGGCGGCGCGGCCCCAGAAGCCATCGGGGTCGTCGGTCGCCTCCTTGCGCCAGGCCGTCACGGTCGCGAGCGCGTCCATCTATCCGAGCTCCCGCAGCTTGTAGCGCTGGATCTTGCCCGCGGCGTTCTTCGGCAACTCGGGCGTGAACACGATCCAGCGCGGGTACTTGTATGGCGTGATCCGGCCCTTCACGAAGGCCTTCAGCTCGTCGGCGAGCGCGTCGCCGCCGGCCGCGCCGTTCTTCAGGGTCACGTACGCCTTCGGCTTGGTGAGCTCGTCCTTGTCCTTGACCCCGACGACCGCGGCCTCGAGCACGGCGTCGTGCCCCATGAGCGCGGCCTCGACCTCGGCCGGGGAGACCCACTGCCCCGAGACCTTCAGCATGTCGTCGCTCCGGCCCTCGTACGTGAAATAGCCGTCGGCGTCGACGTGGTACGTGTCGCCCGTCACCGTCCACTCGCCGCGGAACGTGGCCTTCGTCTTCTCATGCTGATTCCAGTAGTACGCGCAGCACGAGTCGCCCGAGACCCAGAGGTGGCCTGACTGGCCCGCCGGCACCTCGGTGCCGGCATCGTCGACGATCTTGGCCCTGTAGCCCGGCACGATCTTGCCGCTCGTGCCGCCGCGGGCACTGCCGGGTACGTTCGAGATGAACACATGCATCATCTCGGTCGAGCCGATCCCGTCGACGATCTCGATCCCGAACCGCTTCTTCCAGGAGTCGAACAGCGGCTTCGGAAGGGCTTCGCCCGCGGAGAACGCGAACCGCAACGACGAGAGGTCGTAGCGGAACCCCTCCTCCGGATATGCGAGCAGCGCGGCGTAGAACGTCGGCGCGCTGAACAGAACGGTCGGGCGTTCGCTCGTGATGAGCCCGTAGACGAGGTCCGGCGTCGGACGCTCGGGCTTGTAGACCGCGGACGCGCCCGCATAGAACGGAGTGAACACCCCGTTCCCGAGCCCGTAGGCGTGGAAGAGCGGAGACACGGTCAGGTACCGGTCTTCCTCGGTCGTGCGCAGGACATTCGCGCCGAACGTCTCACAGGCGTAGCGCATGTCGTGCTGCAGGTGCACCGCGCCCTTCGGGAATCCGGTGGTGCCCGAGCTGTACAGCCAGAAGCAGGGGTCGTCCTGCGTCGTGTCGGCGGGATCGAGCTCGTCGTCCGCCGCCTGCAGCGCCTCCTCGAACGAGAGCGCACCGTCCTGCGCGCCGCCTCCTGTGACGAGAATGTGCTTCACCCGCGGCAGCTCCTTCGCCGCCTCGAGCACCCTCGGCAGTAGCGGCGCGGAGACGACGATCGCGACGGCTCGCGTGTCCTCGAGGATGTAGCGCAGGTCGTGCGGTACCAGCAGCATGTTCGTGGGCACCGGGATCGCGCCGATCTTGATCGCGCCGAAGAACGCGTACGGGAACGCTGGCGTGTCGAGCACCTGCATGACGACGCGCTGCTCCATCTGGACGCCCAGGGCTTTCAGCGCGTTGCCCGCGCGATCCACGTTCGCGCCGAGCTCGCCGTAGGTGACCGAGCGGCCCTGGCACCGGATCGCGATGCGGTCCGCGCGCGCCACGCGGTTCGCATCGATGAACGTCTCGGCCGCGTTGTAGCGCCGGCCGGGATCCACGCCGGAGATCATCGCAAGGTCACCAGCCGTCCTCCCGGTCGGGACGCATGGCGGTGAGCTTCCGCGCCACCTGGTCCTCGCCGACGGTGAGCGTTCGGCCATCCCACAGCGCGGGTGTGGGGGCAGACCCGAGACGGGGGTCGTCCTTCGCGTCGGTCTCGGCGTTCTGGAAGTCGATGCGCGGCTTGAGGCCGAGCTCGACGATCCGCAGCCGGATCCGCGCGCTCGCGGGCTCGGCGATCCGGTGGAAGAGCGTGTAGTCGACCTCGCTCACGTGCGAGCACTCCGACGCTGCCGGTAGCCGAGCTGGTCGATCCACTCGCGCGTCGTGCCGGTGACGACGGGCGGTCTGGTCGCGAGATCGCGTGACCGCGTGACGCCCGAGAGGAACGTGGCGGTCCGCAGCTCGAGCACGAACTGCGCGATCCACTGATCGAGGGCCGCGGCCCCTTCGAGCGCCGCCTGCAGCAGCGGCCGGCCCACGCCCACGGCCGTCGCGCCGAGGGCGAGGGCCTTTGCCGCGTCGAGCCCGCTGCGCACGCCGCCGGTGGCGATGACCGGCAACCCCGAGCGCGCGCTGCCGGCGACCGCGACCGCGCTCGGCACGCCCCAATCACGGAACACCTGACCGAGCCGCGCGCGCGACGCGTCGCCGCGATCCTGCGCGCGGAGCGCCTCGATCGCGGCGAACGACGTGCCGCCGACGCCGCCCACGTCGATCGCCTTCACCCCGAGCGCCTTCAGCCGCTTCGCGACGACGCCGCTCACGCCCGCGCCGGTCTCCTTGGCGATGACCGGCACCGGGCTCTGCGCGCAGAGCTTGCGGACCGCGGCCTCGACGCCCGCGGCCCGCGTCTGGCCCTCGGGCTGCACGGACTCCTCGAGATAGTTCAGGTGCAGCGCGATCGCGTTCGCGCCGACCATCTCGATGAGCGCGCGGATGTCCTTCGCGCCGATGGCCGGACCGTCGTCCTGCGCGACGAGCTGCGATACGCCCAGATTCGCGATCACGAAAGCGTTCGGCGCGCGCTCGCGCACGACTGCGTACGTACGCCGCAGGCTCGGGTCGCGCAGCGCCGCGCGCTGGCTCCCGACGCCGATCCCGAGGCCGTGCCGCGCGGCGGCATCGGCGAGTAGCGCGTTCACCTGCTCGGCCCCCGAGTGCCCGCCGGTCATTCCCGCGATCACGAGCGGAAGGGCGAGCGCGTGCCCGAGGAGCCGCGCGGAGAGGTCGATCTTCGCCGCGTCGGCCGCGGGTAGCGCGTCGTGGACGAGATGCACGTCGTCCCAGCCCGGCGCGCGTCTGGTCTCGACATCTTCTTCGGCCGCGATCCGCAGGTGCTCGGCCTTGCGCCGCTCGATCGCCGTGCCGGCCGCCCCCGACGGGGAGGGCTTACTCGAAGACGCCATCGCGCTGGAGTGTGCGCCGTTCGTCGGGCGACAACCCAAGGATCGTCCCGAACACATGGTCATTGTCGGCGCCCACGGTCGGGCCGGGCCGCTCCTGCACGCTCGGCGTGGCCGAGAGCCGGAACGGCGGGGCCATCAGGTGCATCGGGCCGATCGCCGGATGCGTCACCGCCGGCCACATGCCGCGATGGGCGAGCTGCGGATCGCTGAACAGCTCGGAGATCGAAAGGACCGGGGCGGCCCGCACGCCCGCGTCACGGAGCCGGGCGACCACATCGTCGCGCCCGCGCGAGCGCGTCCACGCCTCGATCGCCTGGTCGAGTGCGGTGCGTCCGGCCCGCCGGCCGGCGGCGGTGGACGGTCCCGAGATGCCCGTCAGCGCGCGCATGGCCTGCCACTCCGGATCCGTCCACACGCTGAGCGCGACCCAGCGGTCCGCGCCGGCGCAGCGGTACACGCCGTGTGGCGCGGCGACCGCGTCGGCATTCCCGGCGCGTCCCGGGATCCGGCCGTTCGCGGCGAACTCGAGGATGGTCGGCGTGAGGAACTGGAGTCCGGCCTCGTACTGCGAGAGATCGATCGTGCATCCGGCTCCCGTGCGGGCACGCCGCTCGAGCGCCGCGAGGACCGCGATCGCGCCGTATCCGACGGCGACGTAGTCGATGTACGGGCCGTACAGCAGGACTGGTGTGGAGTCGGGCTCGCCGAGCAGCTGCACGAATCCCGCGAGCGCGCTCAGCTGGCTCCCGTAGCCGGGGTGGAACGCGTGCGGGCCGGTCTGGCCCTGATTGCAGCTCGACAGCACGATGAGCTCGGGGTGCTCCGTGCGCAGCGTCTCGGCGCCGAGCCCCAGGCGCGCGACGGTGCCGGGGGTGAAGCTCTCGACGAAGACGTCGGCCTGCCCGATGAGTGCGCGGGCGAGCCCGACGCCCTTTGGATGTTTGAGATTCAAGGTCGCGCTGCGCTTGCCGTCGTTGTAAAAGGCGAACATCCCGGCGCGGTCCGGGGCGACGACGCCGTCCTTGAACGGCGGGTACGTCGTGCGGAACACGTCCGCGGCCAGGCGGCTCTCGAGTCGGATGACCTCGGCGCCGAAGTTCGCCAGGTACTTGCCGACGAGCGGGCCGGCCGCGGCGAAGCCCATCTCGACCACGCGCAACCCGGCGAGCGCGCCCGCGGCCGGCGCCGCCGATGGACGCGTCGCGACGTCGGTCATACCGCGCCGGCCGCGCGCAGCCGCGCGAGCTCACCGGCGTCGATGCCGGCTGCGCCGTAGATCTCGGCGTTGTGCTCGCCGACGCGCGGTGCGGGCCGGCGCACGGCCGGCCGTTCGCCGTCGAAGAGCGCGAAGCCGCCGGGGAATGGCAGCGGCGCGAGGCCCTCGGCGGGAGTGAGCGTGCGCCAGAAGTCGCGCGCCCGGAGCTGCGGATCGGCGAGCGAGTCGGAGGCATCGCCGACCGGATAGCCGAGCATCTTGCGCTTCACGACCTCGGTGAAGAACTCGGCCTTCGTGAGCGAACGGAGGAACGGTGCGATCGCAACCTCGAGCCCGTCGACCTGCGGCTGCGTGAGCGTCGTGTTGTCGAAGCGATCCCAGTCGATCGCCGCTATCGCCGGCGGGACCGCGCCGCGCTCGGCCATCCACTCGGCGAGCATCCGCCCGGTGTGGCGACCGATCGGGCCACCTTGGATCGCGAAGCTCACGAATCCGTCGGCGCACTCCCAGATGTTCCGGAAGCGCGAGCCCACATTGCTCCGCCCGAGGAGGAACGGGCCGGTGCGGCCGTGCTCCTCCCCGGCGATGTCCCACCAGACGGGCGCGGGTGGATGCACGGTCGTCATCGCGGCCTGCGCGGACACGTCGACTCGCTGTGCGACCGGCGAGCGGAGCGCAACGAGCGCGCCCATCGCGCCGTACATGCCGCTCCAGTACGGCGACTGCGGCTGCGCGGTGCGGACCGGCGCGCGGCCCTCCTCGCCGGCGAGCCAGAGGCTGCCGCTCGCGGCAGTCACCTCGAGATCGGATCCCGCGACGCCGGCGAGCGGGCCGTCCTGCCCGTACGGCGTGATCGAGACGACGATCACGTCGCGCAGCACCTCGTCGAGGCCGAGCTCGCGGAACAGTCCCGGCGGGAACGACTCGACGACGACCCGCGCCGACGACGCGACCCGTGCGAACGCCGCACGACCATCGGCCGACCCGAGGTCGCAGGTGATCCCCCGCTTGTTCACGTTCGCGGCGAGCCACGGGATCGACCGCTCGGCGTTGTCGACGTCGCCGACGAACGGCGGTGTGAGCCGGTCGGGCTCGCCGCCAGGCGGCTCGACCTTGACGACGTCGGCGCCGAGGTCCGCGAGGATGCGCCCGCAGACCGCGCCGGACAGGTCCGCGAGATCCAGGACCCGGCAGCCGACGAGCAGCGAGGCGTCCGGCGTGGCTTTGCTCCTAGCGGCCGTACCGGGAGAGCGTCTCGACCCAGCCGTGCATGATCGCCTTCGCGCTCGCGATCTCCGACTCGTCGAACCACTTCTTCGGATCGACGCGGTCGATCGGATACACGGGCCGCATGAAGTCGTTCTCGTATCCGTACGGCATCGTCGCGTCGATCGCCATGCCGCCCTCGAAGCGCGTGTTCATGCCTGTCCACTGCTTGTCGCCGGCGGTCAGGCGTTCCTCGGGGATGAATGTCTGCCCGACCCCACCGAACAGCGGGTTGAGGATGTCGGTCCGCGGATTCACGCGCGTCGTGAGGCACCAGATGATCTCGTCCATGTTGTAGATGTCGATGTCACTGTCGACGGCGATCGCGAGCCGCATGCCCTGGCTGCAGGACATCGCCGCGACGAGGAAGTTGCGGGCCCAGCCGTCCTCCCACTTGTTGCGCTTCTTGAGCTGGATGATGCAGCCGCCCCAGTCGGTCATCGGGTACGGGATGTTCACGTCCTGCACGATGCCCGGCTGCAGCCGCTCGCAGAGCTCGTAGATCGCGGACTCGCGAACGGTCGTGTCGATGTTGTGGCAGTCGAGCATGTGCACGCCGAGCGGAAAGATGACCGGCTTGGACGCGCGCTTGCGCATCGTGATCGCCTTCACGTGGAAGGTCGGCGCGCGGTACGCCTTGCCCATGTAGCCGGCCCACTCCGGGTGGAAGTGGAAGCGGCCCTGCACGTCGGCCTTCTCCGACTCCGCGGTCTCGTAGCGCTTGTCCTGCGGATAGAACTCGCCCTCGAGGACGTATTCCGCGTCGGCCAGCGTGTACGCATCGATCGTGCGGCACTTGGTGTAGCGCATCGGGAAGCCCTGCACCGCGCCCGCGGCCCCGAGCTCGTCGCCGCCGCGCGGGAGCACCGCGTAGTCGAAGCCGCCGCCGGCGAGCAACGTGGCGGCCACCGGGACGCCGAACGCCATCGTGAACGGCACGGGCTTCGGATCGTTGTAGTGCTCGGTCATGATCTGCCACATGTGCCCGCCCGGCGCGGGCTGGAACGTGCCGACGTTGCCCCAGCGGAAGTTCATCCGGTTGTAGCCGATGTGGCTGCCGCCGTGGAACACGTCGCCGATGACGACGCTGTTGCCCGAGCCGATCGTGATCTCCGACTCGAGGACGGTGTGGCGGATCGCCATGATCCACTTGTTGACCTCGAGGTCGTCGGTGATGACCTCTTCCTGCACCGGAGCCTGGTCCTGTGGGACGATCTCGGCGGGGATCGGGTGCGTGAGCGCCTCGGCGAGCTTCCTCGTCCGGTCCTTCCCGTCCGTCCAGCCGAAGTAGCGGTTGACGATGTCCATGTTCGCGAACAGGTTCGTGATCGCGCGAGCGTGCGGGTAACCCTTCACGTTGTTGAACAGCACCGGGTAGCTGCCGTCGAAGTGCTTCTGCACGCCGGTGAGCTCGAGGTCGCCGTCGACCAGGACATCGGTCTCGAGCAGGAGCCCTTCGCGCCTGAGCCAGTCGATCGTCGCCGGCAGCGAACGGATGTCATCCTTGCTCGCGGGCGGGCCGGAGAGGTCGGCCGCGATGCGGTTCTTCGGACGGCGGGCCTTCGTTTCGACGGCCATACGGGCTCCTCTCTGTGGTCGGATGGTGCGGAGCGGCGCGCGGTTCCGAGAATATAATGGTTAGACCATTCGAAGGCTACATTCGCGGGCATGAGCGAGCCGCGTTTCCTCGTCGACCCCTACCACGAGTGGGCTCTGGGCGAGGACGTCCCGATCCACGAGGGGTTCGGCCTCGACCTCCTCGAGCTCGACCTCGCACCCTGGCCACGGCTCGAGGCTCGCGGCGCGTTCGCGCACCTCACCGGCCGAGGCGACTTCATCGACATGCAGGTCATCGAGCTGGCGCCGGGCGGCAAGTCCGCGCCGCAGCGTCATCTCTACGAGGAGGTCGTCTACGTCCTCGCGGGCCGTGGGAGCACGAGCGTCGAGTCTCCGTCTGGCCAGCGGCACTCCTTCGAGTGGCAGACCGGATCGCTCTTCACGATCCCGCTGAACGGCTCGTACCCGGCACTACAACGGCAGCGGCACCGAGCCGGCCCGGATCGTCGCCGTGACCGACCTGCCGCTCGTGTTGAACGTGTTCAGGGACGAGGACTTCATCTGGAACAACCCAAAGGCTTTCCCCACGCGTTTCGGGGATGCCCGGCGGTTCAACGGCGACGGGACGTTCCTGCCGATGCGCCCGGGCCGGCACATGTGGGAGACGAACTTCGTCCCTGACCTCCGCACCTTCGAGCTGAAGGAGTGGACGGCGCGCGGTGCGGGCGGCAGCAACATCATGTTCGTGCTCGCCGACGGCACGATGCACGCGCACTTGTCCGAGATGCCGGTCGGCACCTACAAGAAGGGTCATCGGCACGGCGCCGACTTCCACGTCTTCGCGGTGACCGGCACCGGCTACAGCCTGTACTGGTGGGAGGGCGAGTCGGAGCTCCACCGGTTCGACTGGAAGCACGGCTGCGTCTTCGCGCCGGCCGACCGGCTGTTCCACCAGCACTTCAACGTCTCGGCCGAGCCCGCGCGCTACCTCGCGGTCGCGTTCGGCGGGCTGCGCTACCCGACCCTCTCCGACAAGCGAGCGACCTTCATGGGCATGGACGTGAGCGTCAAGGAGGGCGGCCGGCAGATCGAGTACGCGGACGAGGACCCGCGCATCCGCCAGATCTACGAGGACGAGCTGCGCACGCGAGGGCTCGCCTCGGGCATGGACGCGGTCTTGGCAAAGCAGCTCCGCTGATCGCCGGGCACCGGTACGACGGCGAGACCATCGATCCCGCCGCGCTCGCGGGAGAGCTCGAAGCCGGGCAGCCCGACGATGTCGTGCTGCGCACCGTCGGCATCGACATCGGCTCCACGACGAGCCACGCGATGTTCGCCCGGCTCCGCCTGCAGCGCCTCGCGGACTCGCTGTCGAGCCGCTACGTCGTCGTCGAGCGCGAGATCCTGCATCGCTCCCCCATCGTCCTGACCCCGTACGCGTCCGGCGACGCGATCGACGCCGTAGCCCTTGGGGCGCACATCGCGCAGTGGTACGCGGACGCCGGGCTGTCGCGCGGCGACGTGGACACCGGAGCGATCATTCTCACGGGCCAGGCTCTCGGACGGCACAACGCGCGCACGCTCGCCGACCTGTTCGCGGACGACGGCGGCACGTTCGTGTGCGCGGCCGCGGGTCATGCGCTCGAGGCGACGCTCGCGGCCCACGGCTCGGGCAGCGTTGCGCGCTCGCGCCGCGATCACCAGACCGTGCTGCACGTCGACATCGGCGGCGGCACGACGAAGCTTGCGCGCATCGACGACGGCGCGATCGTTGCGACGAGTGCCGTCGGCGTCGGCGCGCGGTCGCATGCGGCCGGGCGCGATCCGGAAGAGCGGCGGCGCATCGCTGGCGAGCTCGCCGACATCATCGTCGCGGCGACGCGCGGCGCACCCGTCGCTCCATCGCTGCAGCTGATCGCCCCGCTCCCCCGCGCGCCGGCGCCCGCGCGGATCACGTTGTCCGGTGGCGTGTCCGAATACCTCGCCGGCCGCGAGCGGGGCGATCACGGCGACCTCGGTCGCGAGCTCGCCGACGCATTCGGCGCGCGTCGCGACAAGCTGCAGGCGCCGTGCGACGTCGTCGCCGACGGGATCCGCGCGACGGTGATCGGCGCCTCGCAGTTCAGCGTGCAGGTGTCGGGCAGCACGATCGGCGTGGGAGCATCGCTACCGCTGCGGAACGTGCCCGTGGTGCCGCTGGGAGGCCGGATCGACCCCGACGCGCGCGCGAGCGGTGCGCTCGCGATCGCGGTCACATGGACCGGCGAGCCCGAGCATGCGCGGATCCGCGCGCTCGCGGAGCGCATCGCCGCGGCCACAGACCGTCGTCCGCTGGTCGTCGCGACGGATGGCGACATCGCCGCGACGCTCGCGGCCGTGCTGCGCGACGAGCTCGGCTTCGCCGGCGAGCTCATCACGTTGGACGGACTCGAGCTCGGCGACCTCGATTACGTCGACGTCGGAACGCCACAGCCGCCGAGCGGCGTCGTCCCGGTGATCGTGAAGTCGCTCGTGTTCCCCGACGGGCGCTAGCGCTTCGCTGGCTTCGTCTCGCGTGAGCGCATCAGACGCCATACCCGCTCCGGTGTCGCGGGCAGCTCGTGCGGGAAGACCCCGATCGCGCGGCCAATGGCCGAGGCGACCGCGCCATCCATAGCGAAGAGCGTGTACCGCGTAGGTCGCGAGTGCCAAAGACCACGGGGAACTTCAGCTAGTCCGCGGCCGCGACCGCCTTGCGGCGCTCGCCGCTGAACTCGGGCGCGTCCTCCAGATGGACGACGCTGTCGTATCCGAGGAGAGCGTAGAGGCGGTTCCGCGCGGACAGGAACACCAGCGGCTCCTTGGGGTCGGCATTGAAGTGCTGGTGGACCGTGTTGTGCGGCACCCAGAGCAGATCGCCGGCGGAGAACTCCCAACGCGTCGGCTCCTTCGCGACCCGCGCGTAGTACCGGTCGTCGATGTCGGCCTCGACGTCCCAGTGGAGGCTGTACCCCTTGCCCGAGATCACGTACACGGCCTCGTCCGCCATGTGCCAGTGCTTGCCCGAGCGGCCGCCGACGGGGATCTCCTGCTGGTAGAGGTCAAGGCTGTGGGTCCGCGCGTTGTTGGTCGACGGCGAGAGGATCACCCGGACCTTCCCATCGGCCGTCGTCTCCCAGCGCGTGTCCTTCGGGGTGATGACCTTCTGCTGGTCTTCCCACCCGGGGGTCCAGAGCCGCGACCAGTCCTCGCGCGGGCCGAAGCGGCCGTCGTCCTTGAACGAGCCGGACCGGCCCTGCTGGATGAGGCCGAGGACCATCCATGAGGTCTTCGCCTTGAGGACGAGCGCGAGCGCGCGCTCGGTCTTCGACTTGTTGTGGTGCTTGTGCTTGCTGTCGGTATGGACGATCACGAGATCGTCCTTCTCCCAGTCGTAGCGCTTTCCGTCGTGGATCTCGTAGCCGCTGCCCTCGAGGATGTAGAAGTGCGCTTCGTTCTGATGGCCGTGGCCGAAGTTCGTGCCGCCCGGCAGGAGCTCGACGAAGTGGACCTGCAGCGACTGCGTGAGGAAGTCCTCGTCCCCCGGACCGAGCATCCAGTAGGTCTTCGACTGGTCCGGATCGGCGTCCCCCGAGTGCCCGACGGTCGCATCGTCGACGACCGTGCCGGCGCGGCGGACGCGATTGCGGCTGTGCTGGAGGTCCCGCTGTCTGCCGAGCCCGTAGGTCTCCGAGCCGATGCCCCGCAGGAACGTGCGGCCATCCTCACCCATTTCGCTCTCTCCTACCGTTCAGCTTCCGGTCCAATGGTATGACATTTGAGCCGTCACGAGCCTGCGCCGGTCGGTCCCGGCACGCGGCGCGGGCCACGCGCGAGGCCCGATGCAGCGCGCGTCGCTGGGCTCGACAGGGCGACCGCGAGCCACGCGGCGAGGCTGATGACCGCGATCACCTGGAACATCTCGCCGATCCCGGTCAGGCTCGCGATCGCGCCGCCGAGCGACGGCCCGACGATCGAGCCGATGTCCAGGCCCGCGTTGTAGACGCCCGACGCGAGGCCCACGTCGCGCCCTTCGTTGCGCAGCTCGGCGATCGTCGCCGCGCTCGTCGCACGCAGGACCCCGCGGCAGAGGCCGAGCACGATGAAGACCGGTCCGAGCACGAGCGCCGACGCGGAGATGGGGAGCACGACGGTGCCGGCGGCCGTCGCGATGACCGCGATCAGCGTGACGGTCCGGTGGTCGACGAACCGCAGGAACAGGCCGCCGGTCGACCGGATGAAGAGCGCCGCGCCGCTCTTGAACGCGCGGAGCGCGCCGACCGTGGCGAGCGAGATGCCGATCGCCGGTCCGAACACGGGGAAGAACGTGTCGACGCTGTCCGACATCAGGTTGAGGTACAGGACGACCACGAAGGCGAGCCAGACGCGCCGATCGAGCTTCGCTCCCGCGGTGAACAGCCCGCGCAGGCCGCGTCCGCGATCGACCGGCAACGGTGCGCCTTCGACGGCCGGCAGCATCAGCATCGCGACCGCGGCGGCGATCGGCAACAGACCGATCAGCCCGAAGGTGCTCGGGATCCCGATGGTCTCGGCCGCCGATCCGCCCAGCCCATAGCCGACCGCGTACCCGAGCGAGATCGCGGCGGTGTACCAGGCCATCGAAGCGCCTGCGCGCTTGCCACCGGTGATGTCGATCGCGAGCGCGAGCCCGAGCGTGCCGACGCTCCCGAACGCGAACCCGTGAAGGAGGCTGAGCGCGAGGATCGGGAGCAGCTGGCCGTTCGCGAAGGCGAAGCCACACGTCGAGAGGCCGAAGGCAACGAGCGCGATGGCGAACTGCCGCTTGGCGCGCTCCGCGCGGTACGCGACGCCGACCGGCACCCGCGACAGGAGCTGCATGACCGCGAACACGGAGGTGAGCAGACCGATGATCGAGAGCGCGTAGCCGTGACCGGCGAGGTACGGCGGGTAGACGATCTCCGTGGTCCCCTTGGTCATCGTGATCGCGGCCGCGACCACGAGCAGCACCGGGAACGGGCGTCCGAGCGTCAGCGCGGGCGGCCGGCGCGCCTTGAGCCTGTCCTGTATACGGGATACGTTTCCGGCGCGACCTCGCACGGCGACAGGATAGTGAGGGACTGGGAGGATGCGACGCCGGATCCCAACGCGACCACCCCCGGCCTCCCCCGGCTCGATCGTCCGGACGTCCGCAGCATCGAAGAGGTGGTCACGACCGCGCTGCGTGATGCGATCCTTTCCGGCGAGCTTCGTCCCGGCGAGCGCCTTCGGCAGGAGGAGCTTGCCGACCGACTCCGGGTCAGCCGGATCCCGCTGCGCGATGCGCTCCGGCGGCTCGAGGCTGAAGGGCTCGTGCAGATCGGGCCGCGGCGCGGCGCGCAGGTCTCCTCGCTGGACCGCGCCGGCGTGCTCGAGATCTACGAGATCCGCAGCGCACTCGAACCCGAGCTCATGCGCCGGGCGGTGGCAGCGTTGCAGCCGGCCGACGTCAAACGGCTCGTGGACATGTCCGAGCAGATGGATGCTCGGGTCGACAAGCCGGCCGAGGGCCTGCGGGCGCGCGGCGCGTTCTACGGCGAGCTCTACGCGTTCGCGGACCGGCCCCGCGTGCGCCGGCTCATCCTTGGGCTTCGCGACGACGTGCAGCGCTATCACGTTCTGAAGAACGTCGCAGCCGCACTGCACGACCATGCCGAGATCCGCGACTGTATCCGCGTGAAGGACGCCGAGCGCGCGGCGCAGATCCACAGCCACCACCTCCGCCGCGCGTGCGCCGACCTTGTCGACGTTCTCGAGCGCGAAGGAGCCCTGTGAGGACCGAGCGCGTCGGCTTCTACAGCGAGGGCGCACGCCTGAGCGGCTTCCTCCACCGGCCGGACGCCGGGGACGGGACGCGGATGCCGTTCGTCGTCCAGGGACCGGGCTGGCTCGGCCTGGCGGATGCGAAGCTGTACCAGCCGTACCACGAGGCGTTCACGGCGGCGGGCTTCGCGGTGCTCATCTTCGACTACCGCGGTTTCGGCGACAGCGAGGGCGACCGCGGGACCATCTCGCCGGCGTGGCAGCTCGAGGATTGGCGCAACGCGCTTGCCTACATGCGATCGCGCGACGACATGGACCCTGCGCGCGCGGCGATCTTCGGCAGCGGCGGCACCGGCGGTGGGAACGCGGTGCTGGTCGCGGCGCACGAGCCTGCCGTCCGCGCGACGATCAGCCAGGTGCCGGTGGCCGACGGGCGCGACTGGCTCCATCGGATGCGTCAGGAGCACGAGTGGATCGCGTTCCTCGCGAGCCTCGACGCCGACCGGAGGGCCCGCGCCACAACCGGGAAGGGCACGACCGTGCATCCGCGCGAAGGGATCATGGTGGAGACGCCGGAGCGGCGCGCGAGCGCGGTCAAGGCAGACGTCGACGCGCGCATCCCGAGTGCGGTGCCGCTCAGCGCGGCGCACGGCATCCTCGAGTACCGGCCCCTGGACGTGGCGCCGCAGGTCCGCGGGCTGATGGTGATCGGCGTTGCGGACGACGCCGTGACGCCCACCGACCACGCCGAGCGACTCTATGTGGCGGCGCAGCGCCCGAAGCGTCTCGTGCTCCAGCGCAACACGACCCACTACGCGGCGTACAAGCAGTACGCGGGCGAGGTCGTCCCGATGATGGTCGAGTGGCTGCGCGCCCTCGTGCTCCGCGACGACGACATCGAGGTCCGCGATGAACGAACGCCGGACGAGACTGTGCACTTCATCGGAGGCAAGGCATGAGCGGCGAGACGGTGATCCGCGGCGCGACCACGGTCTTCGAGGACGGCGTCCGGCGGGCGGACATCTCGATCTCGGACGGGAAGATCTCGGGGATCCACGACCCAGGGACGGCGCCGAAAGGCAAGCGCGAGATCGCGGCCCAGGATCTTGTCGCACTGCCGGGCATGATCGACATGCACTCGCACCACCGCGAGCCGGGCTTCAGCCACAAGGAAGACCTCGCGCACATCGGTCGGCAGTGTGCGGCCGGCGGGGTCACGGTCTCGGTCGCGATGCCGAACGTCAGCCCGCCGCCGACGACCCTCACGGACCTCGATGGCATGCTCGAGCTCTACCGGGAGCGCGCCTCGTTCGATTGGAACGTGAACGCGTCGGGCGTTCAGCTGGACGAGATCCCCAAGATGGCCGCGCGCGGCATCCTCGCGTTCAAGATCTTCATGGTCGTCGACACCGGCCGTTCGTACCCGCACATGCCGGGCATCGGACTCCACGAGCACGGCGAGCTGTATGAACGGATGAAGGCCGTGAAGGCCACGGGACTCCCGCTGATGATCCATCCGCACGACCAGGCACTCATGGACGCGATCGAGAAGGAGTACTGGGCCCGCGGCGAGCGTGATTTCCGGGCGTACGCGAGGGCCTACGCGCACGATGACGGCGTGATCTGGGACAGCGCGGTCGGCACCCTCCTGCGGCTCCAGGAGGCCACGGGTGTCCGCCTGCACCTGCTCCACACGCAGACCAGGCGCGTCGTCGAGATGCTCCGGGCCGCGAAGGCCGCCGGGCGCCCCGTCTCAGCCGAGGTCAATCCGTGGTGCTTCTGGCTGGACAACGACTGGGCGAACATCGAGCGGCTCGGTTCGTACGCGCTCTCGTACTACGTCGCGCCGCATCATGCGGCGGCGGTGTACGAGGCCTTCAGGGACGGGACCGTCGACATCATGGCCACCGACCACGCACCGCACCTCCGCGCGGAGAAGGAGCCCGGCTGGACCGACGGCTGGAAGGCCCACACCGGAACGCCATCCGAGCAGTACTACCTTTCGCTCCTGCTGACCGACGTCGCCGCGGGCACGCTCAGCTACGAGCGCCTGGCCGACGCGACCGCGACCCGCCCGGCGAAGCTGTTCGGGCTCTACCCGCGCAAGGGCGCGATCCGCGTCGGCACGGACGCCGACATCGTGCTCGTCGACCCGGCGCGGCGGAAGACGATCACCGACGAGGACGTCCTGAGCAAGTGCGGCTGGACGCCGTACGCCGGCCGTTCGGTGCAAGGGGTGCCGGTCTACACGTTCCTGCGGGGCGAGGCGATCCT
>DATCQC010000019.1:0-29416 GCA_036569685.1 Candidatus Limnocylindria bacterium
GACGTAGTGCTGCTTCACGAAGACGGTCGAGCCCACGATGAGCCCCGCCCAGATGGCGATCGGAACGCCGAGCCGGCGGTCGACGCGCAGCCAGTGGATCGCGAAGATCGTCGAGAGCGACGCATGCAGGCTCGGGAAGTCGTTGAACGGCTGATCGCTCGCGTAGACGTCGCGGATCATGCGCGAGAACAGATCGTCGCCCGTGATGGCCGGCCGATCGATGTACGTCTGCAGGAACGCGTAGAACGCATAGCTCACGGCGAGCACAACGATCATCGAGACCGCGGCCGACCGGTAGATCCGTGCCCGGAACAGCAGGAACAGCACCGCGGACACGTAGATGAACGGACGCAGCGAGACGTACGGGATCACGAACGGACCGACCACCGGGATCAGGTCATCGAGCGGCGTACGGAGGAGCAGCACACTCGGGCCGTGATTCAACGCGTCGTAGAACAGGCTGACGACGATCGCGGTGACGCCGAGTACGAGCGTGACGACCGCCGTGCGCGGGCTCTCGCCGAAGATCCCGAGGCGCAGCTGTTCGCGGAGCCGGCTCACGCCGGCAGGATACGGTCCGGCAGCCGCGTCGCGAGCACCAGGCCAGCGACCGTCAGCGCGGCGGCCGCGAGGAACGCGACGTGATAGCCGTCGTTCAGGGCGGCCGGGTCGGTCGCGCCGCCGGTCCGCGCGGCCGCGAGGCTGACGAGCACCGCCAGCCCGATCGCCCCGCCGACCATCTGCGAGGTGCTCACGAGACCGGAGACGAGACCACTGTCCTGCGGCGTCGCCTCACCGGTCGCGATCAGGATGAGCGGCAGGAAGCCGAGCCCGCCGCCGACCGCGATGAGGAGCATCGCCGGCAGGACGTCGATGGCGTACACGCCCGCGACCGGCGCCCGCCCGAGAAGGGCCAGGCCGAGCACGGCGATCGACATGCCGGCGAGCAGCGCGGGCTTCGGCCCGGCCCGTCCGACGATCCATGCGGCGACGCCGAGCGACATCGCCGCGAAGACCAGCATCGCCGGCAGGAAGCCGAGGCCGGTCTGGAGCGCGCCGAAGCCGAGGACCCGCTGCATGTACAGCGGCGAGAAGAAGAACCAGCCGAAGAACGCCGCCATGAGCGACACGATCACGACCTGCGAGACGGACACGGCCGGCGAGCGGAAGATCCGCAGTGGAACGATCGGCGCGTTCGCCCGCCGTTCGATGACGACGAACGCCGCGATCGCCACCAGCGCGAGGCCGACCGGCGCGAGCACGGCGGCGGACGTCCATCCGGCATCCGACGCCTGCAGGATCCCGTAGACCGCGAGGATCGGAGCGGCCGTGATCGCGAGCGCGCCCCAGAGGTCCACGCCGGCAGCGAGGCCGACGCCGCGGCCGGAGGGAAGGAGCGGTCGCGCGAGCGCGATGGCGACGATCCCGATCGGCACGTTGAGCAGGAAGATCAGATGCCAGTCGCCGGTCTGCGTGAGCACGCCGCCGAGCACGACCCCGACCGCTCCGCCGGCCGACGACACGAAGCCCCACACGCTCATCGCCTTCGCGCGCGGCCCGGGCTCCCGGAACAGCTCGAGGATCAGCGAGAACGCGACCGCCTGGACGATCGCGCCGCCGATCCCCTGGATCGCCCGCGCGGCCAGGAGCACCCACTGCGTAGGCGCAAGTCCGCAGGCCAGCGACGCCGCGGTGAAGATCGCGAGGCCGGCCACGAACACGGCTCGCCGCCCGATGAGATCCGCCGCCCGGCCACCGAGCAGGAGGAAGCCACCGAACGTGAGGACATACGCGTTCACGACCCAGGCGAGGCCGGCCTGCGAGAAACCGAGGTCCCGCTGGATGGACGGCAGCGCGATGTTCACGATGGTGCCGTCGAGCACGATCATCAGCGCGCCGAAGCACACGAGGCCGAGCGCGGCCCAGCGCCTCGTGCCGGGCCGCGCGACCTCCGCCTCGCCTTCGATCGAGCGCGGCGCGAGCGCCGCGCTCACCGGGCGTACGCCCGTTCCAGCTCCGCGACCTCGATCTTCTTCATCTTGAGCATGGCGTCGACGACGCGCTTCGCTTTCACGGGATCCGTGTCACGCATCAGCCGCGGGAGCGCCTCGGGGATGATCTGCCACCACAGGCCGAAGCGGTCCTTGACCCAGCCGCAGCTCGACTCTTCCCCAGCGCCCGCGGACAGCTTCGCCCAGAGATCGTCGACCTCCGCCTGGTCCTTGCAATTCACATAGAAGGAGATGGCCTCGGTGAACGTGAATGCCGGTCCGGCGTTGAGGCCGGTGAACTCCTGGCCGTCGAGCTCGAACCGCACTCCCATGACCGTCCCATCCGGCCCGGGCGTGACTTCGAGGATCTTCGAGTTCTTGAAGATCGACACGTAGAACCGCATCGCCTGCTCGGCCTGATCGTCGAACCACAGGAACGGTGTGATCTTCCGCATTTCTATTTCTCCTTCGTGCCGGACACGTTCTCGAGGTGCGCCGCGAGGTGATCGAGGATCTGGGTGTAGCCGGCGCGCTCCTGGTCCTCGCCCATCGCCATCTCGACTGAGAACACGAGCTGCGTACCGCCCAGCACCTCGGTGAGTACGGTGGTCATCAGCCGCCCGTCCTCGAGGACCTGGACGAGGCGCTCAGGCTCGACGACCTCGCGGTACGTGCCCCCGAGCTCGAAACCGTCCTCGCTGTGGTCGGCCGGACGCATGCGCATGCTGAACGCTCCGCCGGGACGCACATCTGCCGTGGCGGTCGGCGTCTCCCAGTCATTGGCGAACATCCATTTCGTGATGTGCGCCGGATCCGTGAACGCCGTCCACACGAGCTCGCGCGGCGCGTCGAAGACGCGGGTCAGCGTGAGGGTGCGCCCCTCGACACTGATGCCGCGGTCGGAGCGCTTGCCCGAGAGGACGCCGGCCAGCTTGCCGAGGCTCTGAGCGATGCCCTCGGCCATCCCCTGCTTCGCCATCCGCTGGAACGCCTCGACGGTCTCGAGGCTCTGGGCCACGGTGCACCGCGTCCGGTTGCCGGCCACGTCCTCGAACGTGACCGTCGTCGTGACCGTGGGAAGGGTCTGGCCGTCGAACTCCGGAGTCATGGTGAAGACGAGCCGCTCGTTCGGCGTGACCTGGACGAAGCGGCCCGGACCGGGGAACACCTTCCCATCGAACGGCGGGCCGTCCGGTCCCTTCATGTCGACGCGGAACACACCGCCCGGCCGCGCATCGATCTCGCAGCGCGGCGAGCTCATGCCTTCCGGCGGGAACCACTTCGCCAGCTGCGTCGGGTCGGTCCACGCCTTGTAGACGGCCTCTCGCGGAGCGTCGAACACGCGTGTGGTGACGAGGGTCCGCTCCGGTGCGATCACGTTATTTCCCGCGGCCATGCTTCTTTTCCTCCCGCTGCATCTCTCGAAGGTGCTGATCGAGCCGATCGAGGCTCTGCTCCCAGAAGATCCGGTAGCGCTCCATCCACTTGGCGGCCTCCCTGAGGCGGTCCGCCTCGAGCCGGGCCGGGCGCCACTGGGCGTCGCGGCCGCGCGAGATGAGGCCCGCGTTCTCGAGCACCTTGAGGTGCTTCGAGACCGCCGGCAGCGTCATGTCGAACGGCCTCGCGAGCTCGGTGACCGTGGCCTCCCCCGACGCGAGGCGTGCGAGGATCGCCCGCCTGGTGGGGTCGGCGATGGCCGAGAACGTGGCGCTGAGCCGGTCCGTCGCCATCCGTACTTCACCTTCTGGTTATATAACTAGGTGGTGTAGTAAGCCATCCCGCGATGGCTGTCAAGCGGCCATCTTCGAGTGGGGATCCGGTACGCCTGGAGGGGCTCGAACCCCCGACCTCAACGTTCGTAGCGTTGCGCTCTATCCAACTGAGCTACAGGCGCGCGCGGAGACTGAAGTTTAGCATCGCGGCCTGATGGCGGTCCTCTCCTCGTCCTTCGACCGCGCCTCCGCGCAGGCGCGCGCGAACCGCGACTCGATGAGCGGGCTGGTCGCAGACCTGCACAAGAAGCTCGACGCGGTGCGCCAGGGCGGCCCCGAGCGCGCGCGCGACAAGCACACGAAGGCCGGCAAGCTCCTGCCCCGCGAGCGCGTCGAACGGCTGCTCGATCCGGGCTCCCCATTCCTCGAGATCGCTCCGCTCGCGGCACTCGATCTGTACGACAACGACGCGCCGTCGGCCGGCATCGTCACCGGGATCGGCCGGGTCTCCGAACGCGAATGCATCGTCGTCGCGAACGACGCGACCGTGAAAGGCGGCACGTATTACCCGCTCACGGTGAAGAAGCACCTGCGGGCGCAGGAGATCGCCCTCGAGAACCGGCTCCCCTGCATCTATCTCGTCGACTCGGGCGGCGCGTTCCTGCCGCGGCAGGACGAGGTGTTCCCGGACCGCGAGCACTTCGGCCGGATCTTCTACAACCAGGCCCGGATGTCGTCGATCGGCATCCCGCAGGTCGCTGTCGTGATGGGCAGCTCCACCGCCGGCGGCGCGTACGTCCCGGCGATGAGCGACGAGACCGTCATCGTGAAGGGCCAGGGCACGATCTTCCTCGGCGGGCCGCCGCTGGTGAAGGCCGCGACCGGCGAGGACGTCAGCGCCGAGGACCTCGGCGGTGCGGATGTCCACGCGCGCAAGAGCGGGGTGGTCGACCACTACGCCCTCGACGACGCCCTCGCGCTCTCACTCGCGCGGGAGATCGCCGCCAAACTTGGTCCGCAGGGGCTGCTCTGGGGCGATGACGTCGCGGCGCCGGAGGCGCCGGCGCACGATCCTGCGGACCTCTACGCCATCGTGCCCGCGGACACGCGCACGCCGTACGACGTCCACGAGGTCATCGCCCGGCTCGTCGACGGGTCGAAGTTCACCGAGTTCAAGGCCCTCTACGGCGAGACGCTGGTCTGCGGCTTCGCCCGGATCATGGGCTTCCGCGTGGGGATCATCGCGAACAACGGCATCCTGTTCAGCGAGTCGGCGCTCAAGGCCGCGCACTTCATCCAGCTCTGCGACCAGCGCAAGGTTCCGCTCGTGTTCCTCCAGAACGTCGCGGGCTTCATGGTCGGCCGGGAGTACGAGGAAGGCGGCATCGCGAAGGACGGCGCGAAGATGGTGACCGCGGTCGCATGCGCGGTCGTGCCGAAGTTCACGGTGATCATTGGCGGCAGCTTCGGCGCCGGGAACTACGGGATGTGCGGCCGGGCCTACGGGCCGCGGCAGCTCTGGATGTGGCCAAACGCGCGGATCAGCGTCATGGGCGGCGAGCAGGCCGCGACCGTGCTCTCGCTCGTCGGCACGTTCGACAGCGATACGGCCCGCGAAGAGTTCAAGTCGAAGATCCGTTCGCAGTACGAGACCCAGGGCTCGCCCTACTACTCGACCGCTCGGCTCTGGGACGACGGCGTGATCGACCCAATGGACACCCGCGCGGTGCTGGCGCTCGGCCTGGCCGCCGCGCGGCACGCGCCGATCGGCGAGCCGCGCTACGGCGTCTTCCGGATGTAGCGGCGTTCGCGGCGGACTCTCCGCGCTCGAGCTGTTCAAGGCGGGAAGACGTCCGAAAGGCGGCTAGTCCAGCCCGAGCGAATAACGCAACGCGTCGTCCACGTCCGCCAGCGTCGTCGGGTCAAGCACTCCGATCCGCTCGATGAGCTGAGCCTGGTGGATCGTGTCCAGCTGATCGCAGTTCACGACGCCTTCGCGGTCAAGGCCTTCGCGAGGGCCGATCGGAACGAGGGTCGGTACGCGTCGGATCCGCGTTGTGACCGGCACGACCGTCACGTGTGAACGGACTCCGTAGGCCACATCCCGCGACACCAACACGACCGGTCGCGTCTTGTTGGGCGGATCGAGGCTCGCCCACCAGACCTCGCCGCGATGCAGATCGGACCTCGGGCTCAGGCTTCGCCCGCCTCGTCCGCGTCCAAGAGACGGAACATCTCGCGGGCCGCCGCATCGCTGAACGCGTACTCCTCGTCGGTCTCGGGGACCTCGGTGTACCCACGGATGTAGGCGGCATCACGCTCCACGCGGTCCTCGGTGGCGAGTCGCTGCTCGACCGCTTCCTGCACGAAGCTGCTTCGGTCGCGTTTGGCTGCCTTTCGCGCCCGTTCGATGCGGCGGTACATCTCGTCGGACAGGCTTATCGTCACGCGCTTGCTCACCGTTTTGGAGTATGAGGAAGTATGAGTCCTGGCGCAAGTCGCGATCGCGTCGCGGCGAGCCCTATCGTCGGACGCCGGTGGCCGAGCTGGTAGGAATAACGGTCGACGAGCGGCGGATCGCCCGCATCACGCTCGCGCGCGCGGACCGGAAGAACGCGTTCGACGCCGAGCTCATCGCGCAGCTCGCCCGCGCGATCGACGCGGTTCCCGCTGATGCGCGATGCGTCGTGCTCGGCAGCGAGGGCGATACGTTCTGCGCCGGCGCGGACCTGGGCTGGATGCGCTCGATGGCCGACTACACCCTGGAGGAGAACGTCGCCGACTCGCGCGCGCTGGCCGAGCTGTTCGCGAAGCTCGACGACCTGCCCATGCCGGTCATCGCCCGCGTGCAGGGCTCGGCCTTTGGCGGCGGCGCAGGGCTGGTGGCGATGGCCGACATCGCCGTCGCCGTCGAAGAAGCGGTCTTCGCGTTCACCGAGGTGCGCCTCGGGATCCTGCCGGCCGTCGTCTCCCCGTACGTCGTGCGCAAGGTCGGGCCGAGCTTCGCGACGGCGGCGTTCACGACCGGTATCCGATTCGACTCTCACCGTGCCTTCGCGGTCGGTCTCGTGCACAGCGTCGTCGACGCCCGTCAGCTTGACCTCGAGATCGGCCGATTCGTGGACGCGATCATCGCGGGCGGGCCGGAGGCGGTGAACGCGGCGAAGCGGCTCGTCCGCGACGTCACCGGCCGATCGCCCGCCGACGTGCGCGACCTCACGGTGCAGCGGATCGCGAACGCGCGGGTCGGCGCCGAGGGCCAGGACGGGATGCGTGCGTTCCTCGAGAAGCGGGCGCCCCGGTGGCTCGGCGGCTCACGCCGCCAGAACTAGCCGCAGCAACGCGACCGTCGCGACACCGGCGAGCACGCCGGCCAGCAGATTGCGCCGCCACGCGACGACGGCGATGGCCACCAGCGCAGCGGCGAGCTCGGGGCCGCGCGTCAGGGTTCCACCGGGCACGAGCACCGCGGGGCCGGCGAGCGCGGCGATGATCGCGGCCGGGAGCGCGTCGAGATAGCGCGCGACCCGGCGCGGTAGTGCGCTCGGCATCGCTACCTGGAACGCGAACGCGCGGATCAGGTACGTGACCATCGCGGAGCCCGCGATCGCGAGCCAGGTCATGCCAGCTGCTCGTCACGCGAGAACAGGACGAGCAGCGGCGCGAGCGCGCCGGCGGTCACGACGGCGACGACCGACGCGCCAAGCGACGCGAGGACCGCGGCCATGACCGCCGCCGCGACCGCGACGACCGCGTCGGAGCGCCGGCGGACGCCGATGACGACGATCGCGATGAACGTCGCGGTGATCGCGAAGTCGATGCCGAAGCGGCGGGGCTCGCCGATCGACGGACCAAGCAGCATGCCGATGACCGTCGCGATGTTCCAAAGGAGGTAGAGCGCGACCGCGAAGGTCGCGTAGTAGGCGACCTCCGTCCGGCCGCGACGGAACCAGCCGATGGCCATGGCGAACGCCTCGTCGGTGAGCACGTACGCCGCGGCCAGCCGCCGCGCGATCGGCACGTGGGTGAAGTACGGGCGGAGGGCGGCGGCCATGAGGAGGTGGCGAAGGTTGATCAGGAACACGGTCGCGACGATCAGTGGCCAGGCGACGCCGTCCTTGAACAGCTGGACCATCGCGAACTGCGACGCGCCGGCGAACACGAACACGCTCATCGCGACGATCTCAGCGGGCACGAGTCCCGACTGCCGGGCCACGATCCCGAACGGGATGCCCACCACGACGACGGAGAGCAGCACCGGCCAGCCTTCGGCGAGCGCGGCGCGTTGCGGTGACAATCTGCGCACATGATGACCGTCCTCGTCGCGAATCGCGGCGAGATCGCACGTCGCATCTTCCGCACCGCGAAGCGCATGGGCCTGCGCACGGTGGCCACCTATTCGGACGCCGACACGGAAGCACCCTTCGTCCGCGAGGCTGACAGCGCCATCCGCATCGGTCCGGCGCCCGCGCGCGACTCCTATCTGAATGTCGCGAGCGTGATCGCGGCCGCGCAAGAAAGTGACGCAGGACTCATTCATCCCGGGTACGGATTCCTGTCGGAGCAGGCCGCGTTCGCGGCGGCAGTGGCTGCGGCCGGCATGATCTTCGTCGGGCCGAGCCCCGAGGTGCTTCGCCGTCTCGGGGACAAGGTCGAGGCCAAGACCGCGGCCGAGCGTGCCGGCGTGCCGGTCGTGCCGGGCTACCGCGGCGCCGAACAGCGGGACGACGCGTTCGCGAAGGCCGCTGCGACCGTCGGGTATCCCGTGATGCTGAAGCCGGCGGCCGGGGGCGGCGGGATCGGGATGCAGCTCGTCACGAAGGACGCGGATCTGCGCGACGCGCTCGCGCGCGCGCGCCGAACGGCCCGCGCCGCCTTCGGCGATGAGCGGCTCATCCTCGAGCGCGCGATCGAGCGGCCCCGCCACGTCGAGATCCAGCTCCTCGCCGACGCGCACGGCACGGTGGTCGTGCTCGGGGAGCGCGACTGCTCGGCCCAGCGCCGGCACCAGAAGGTCATCGAGGAGACGCCGTCACCCGCGGTGGACGCGACGCTTCGCGCGCGGATGAGCGAGGCGGCCGTCGCGCTCGCGAAGGCGGTCGGCTACGTGAACGCCGGGACCTGCGAGTTCATCGTCGATCAGAACGGCGAGTTCTTCTTCCTCGAGGTGAACGCGCGCCTGCAGGTCGAGCATCCGGTCACGGAGCTCGTGTGGGGCGTGGACCTCGTCGAGCAGCAGCTCCGCATCGCGATGGGCGAGCGCCTCGCGCTCGACGCCGCGCCACGCGGACATGCGATCGAGGCGCGGCTCTACGCGGAGGATCCGGCGAGCGGCTTCCTTCCGTCGACCGGGCGCATCGCGGTCCTCGAGTGGCCGGACGGTGCGCGGATCGACTCGGGGATCGAGGAGGGCAGCGCGGTCACCGCCGACTACGACCCACTGCTCGCGAAGGTGATCGTCCACGCAGGCGATCGCCTGTCCGCGCTCGACGCGCTCGGCGCGGCGCTGCGCGGTTCGACCGTGCTCGGCGTGCGCACGAACGAACGCTTCCTGCGGCGGCTCATCGCCGATCCGGCGATGCGGGCGGGACAAGTCGACACCGGCCTGATCGAACGGACGCCGGACCTCGCGCGCGGGCCCGGCGAGACGCCGGCGGAAGTGCGCGCCCTGGCCGCCGCCGCGTTCGCGGCGAGCACGGCGTTGACCGTGGATCCGCGCGACCCGTGGCGCGCGCTCTCGGGTTGGCGCGCCGGCGGTCCGGCCACGATGTCCGTGCTCCTCGACGACCGTCCGGTGGCAGTGCGCGGGACCGGCCCGTACATGGTGGACACGCACACGATCGCGCCGGGCGAGAACGCCGGGCACTGGGTCGTCGATGGTGAGGAGGGGATCGCTGCCCCCGATGGCAGCGACATCTGGGTGAAGTGGCGGGGCGAGACCTACGTGCTCGACACTGCCGGACAGGAACGAAGCGTCGATGCGCTCGTCGGCACGGAGATCACCGCGCCGATGCCCGGAGTCGTGCTGTCTGTCCACGCACGCTCGGGTCAGCGCGTCAAGCGCGGTGACCTCGTATGCGTCGTCGAGGCGATGAAAATGGAGCTACGGGTGGAGGCGCCGGGCGATGGGACGGTGACGAAGGTGCTGTGTGCCCAAGGGGATCAGGTCAAGCGCGGCCAGCGGCTGGCGGAGTTCGAAGGCTCCTAGGTCCAGGCGGTCTCACGCATCGCAGTATTTGTACGTCGCCCGTCCGGGTGGCGGCTCCCCCATCCGGGGAGTGCTCGATCGGGTGGCTGCGGCTGATACCCCGGCGTCACCGGGTCGACGGCGATGAGGCGAGCACGCCCCGGATGGCAGCCACGCGCCGGCCGATGTCGCCGATGGTCCCACCGAGGAACGGCTGGGCGAGCTCGAACTCCCGGCGCGCGTCATCCCGGCGGTCGTTCTCGAGCAGGAACTCGATGTACCGCAGCTGCATCCACGACTTGGGGACGTGGTATTCGGTGCGCCCCATGAGCTCGAGGGCGCTGCGGTACTCCTCGTCGGCCTCGCGGACGCGCTTCGCGGCCTGGTGCACGCGGGCGGCGGAGTACGCGACGAATGCGACGGCGAAGCGATCCGTCTCGCGTTGGACCAGGCGCGCCTCCTCGATCAGCCGTCGCGCGCGATCGTGGTCGCCCTGTTGCGCCGCGACGACGGCGAGATCCGCGGTCAGCTCGGTCCGGCTCCAGAGCTCCCCCATCCGCACGCTCAACGCGAGCGCCTCTTCGAGCAGCAACTTGGCCTCATCGAGCCGTCCGAGCTCGAGCAGATTCTCGCCTCCGTTGCGCAACGTCGTGATCTCGAGGACCGCGTCGTGCTCGACGACTGCCTCCGTGTGCAGCCGTCCCTGGCAGGCGGCGGCCGCGTCGAGATCGCCGCCGACCGCCTGCAGCTGGCATCGCCCCGCGCGGATCCAGAACGGAAGACGCAGACCGTAGGACGCCGCAAGACCGTCGGCCACACGCAGGTACTCGGCGGCGAGCTCCCGCCGCGCGGATACGCCGGCCGCGCCGACGAGACGCGCGCAGAGCAGCATCTCGCGCGGCCGATCACCGAGCTGCCGCGCGCGCTCGACCAGCGCGGCGCCGCGCTCGAGCATGATGCTCAGCTCGCCCGACGCCCAGTAGCGCTCGAGGTCGATGAGCCCGGTCTCGATCGCGGCACCCTCGTCGCCGCCTTCCGTGAACAACCGCGCGGCTTCACTGAGGTGGTGGTCGAAGTCGGTCACGATCTTCTCGTCGAAGTCACCGGCCAGAACGAACACGCGTGCGCTGCCCAGGTGCGCCCATGCGGCAACGTCGGCGCGGCCCGCCGCGTCCGCGAGCTCGATAGCTCGGCCGAAAGCGGGAAGCGCCGGACCGAGGTCGCCGGAGAGCCGCAGGTGCTCCGCCTCCAGCAGCGCGGTCCGGGCTCGATCTTCCGCCGTCGCGCGATCACCGAGCGCGGACACTGCCGCGACAGCGACCGCGGCCTTCGGCGCAAGAAGGCCGATGTCCTCGCGGCGGATCGCCCGATCGCCCAGGGCCAGCGCCCGATCGAGCGCGAGCCTCGCGCGCTTCGCGAGCAGGCCCGGCTGGGCGCGGACCTCCACGGACAGGGCGAACGCTCGTTCCGCGTGGTGGGCGACGACCTCGGCAAACTCCTCGCGCCGGTCGCCCACCGCGCGCTCGAGTTCGGCCCCGAACCGCTCGTGCAGGTCCGCGCGTACGGCTTTCGGAAGCCCGGCGTACGCGACGTCACGCATCAAGAGGTGCTTGAAGCGATACCGGCCGGGCTCGCGGCTTTCGCGGTCCTCGAGCACCAACCCGGTGCGCCGCAATAGGGCCAGCGCCGCGCTCACGTCGAGATCGGGCGCAAGCGCTTCGACCTCGCTTGCGGCGAATCGCTCGCCCGCGATCGACGCCACCTGCATGGTCCTGCGTTCATCCTCACCGAGGCCGTCAAGCCTCGCGGCGAGCAGCGCGTGGATGCTCTCCGGCACGCGCACGTCCGATACGCTCGCGGTCGCGCGCCAGCGGTCATCGACGCGAGCCACCCTGCCGTCGTCGATCAGCATGCGCAGGAACTCCTCACAGAACAGCGGGTTCCCCTCGGAGCGGCGGACCACACGTTCCCGCAGCTCTGTCGGCAGATCGTCGATGTCGAGGAGCCGGGAGATCAAGGTCTTCGTTTCGTCGCCCGTGAGCGCGTCGAGGGTGATCGTCGTGGCGTTGGATCGGCCGGCGCCCCAGGTCGGCCGTAGCTCCAGTAGCTGCGGGCGCGCGACGCACAGCAGGAGCAACGGAGCGTCCTCCGCGCTCTCGGCAAGGGCCTCGACGATCTCGAACACGGCCGGCTCGGCCCACTGGAGGTCGTCGGTGACGATGACCGTCGGGGTACGTGCGGCAGCCGAAAGGTATTGACGCGCGGCCCATCCGATCTCCCGGCCGAATTGGGCGGGCACCACCTCCGGCATCGCGGCCTCGGCGGTCTCGAGCCCGAGCATCGTCGCCAGGCGGGCGCGGACGGTGGCGGCGTCGGTCCCGAGCAGCGTTCGCGTCCGCGCATCGAGCTTCGCGAGCGCGCGGTCGCGGTCATCCTCGCCGCTGATGCCGGCATCCTCGCGAATGATCTCCATGATCGGCCAGTAGGTGATGCCGGCGCCGTACGGCAGGCACCGCCCGCGCAGCACGCGCGCCCGGTCCCCGGCGGCGATCCGCGCGAGCGCCTCGCCGACAAGCCGCGACTTCCCGATGCCCGCGTTGCCCACGAGCGTGAAGACATGCGCGCGCCGGTCGTCGCGCACGCGCTCGAACGACTCGAGCAGCATCCGGAGCTCGCGCTGGCGGCCGACGAGCTGCGCGCGCATCGCCGGCAGACCGCGCGCCTGCTCCGGCACGGCGCTCCTTGGCCGCACCGCGCGGAACGCTTTGATCGGCTCGATCTTGCCCTTGGCCACCATGGGCTCGCGTGGCGCGTATTCGATCGCCGATCGGGTCAACGACTCGGTCAACTGGCCGACGACGACCTCTCCCATCTCCGCGCCCTGCTGCAGGCGCGCCGCGACATTCACGGCATCGCCCGTGACCAGGAACTGCTTGTCCTCGCCGGCGCCCGCCACCGCCTCGCCGCTGTTGACCCCGACGCGCGCAGCGAGCGAGACGCCGAGCTCGGCGTTGAGGGCATCCATCGAGTCGCGCATCGCGAGTGCCGCCCGCACCGCGCGCTCGGCATCGTCGTCGTGGAGCAGCGGCACGCCGAACACGACCATCACCGCGTCGCCGATGAACTTCTCGACCGTGCCGCCGTTCGTCTCGGCGATGGCCTTCATGCGTTCGAAGTACGAACCCATGACCGAGCGGACCACCTCGGGGTCGTTGTCGGAGCCGAACGCGGTCGAGCCGACGACGTCGGCGAACACGACGCTCACCAGCTTGCGCTGTTCCGTCGCCATATCCCGACAATGTACGAATGAGGCAGCCTTCACGCGAGCGCTTCGGCCGCGGATGGCTGAGCTGGGTGACGCCCGACGGACGGCGCCTGCTGCTCGCCCGGGTCCTCAGGACGTTCGCGTACGGGTACCTCTCGGTGGTGCTGGGGGTGTACCTGGACCGTCTCGGCCTCGATCCGACGCGCATCGGCATCGTGCTCACCGCTGCGATCGCCGGGTCGGCCGTCATGACCGTCGGGTGGTCGCTCTTCGCGGACCGGTATGGGCGCCGGCGGACGATCTCGACAATGGCCGTGCTCATGATGGTCGGCGGTATCGCCTTCGCGCTGACCGACAGCTTCGCGGTCCTGGTCCTGGCCGGCTTCACCGGCACGATCAGCGCGACGAACTCCGAGGTCGGCGTGTTCCAGACGGTCGACCAGGCGATGCTCCCGCAGACCGCGGCCGACGCGCGGCGCACGTGGCTGTTCGCGGTCTACAACACCCTCGCGACGTTCGGGGGCGCGCTCGGTGCGCTGTTCGCGGCGTCGGTCGGCCTCTTCGAGCGGCTCGGTCTCAACGGCGCGGACGCCTATCGCCCGCTGTTCGTGCTCTACGCGCTCGTCGGGCTCTCGAACCTGGCGCTGTTCGCGGGTCTCACCGACAGGCTCGAGCTTGCGAAGGTGCACGGCGAGCGTCGCTTGCTCGGGATCCATCGCTCGCGCCGGACCGTCGCGAAGCTCGCGGCGCTGTTCGGCCTCGACGCCTTCGCCGGCGCGCTCGTGGTCCAGTCCCTCGTCGCGTATTGGTTCTTCATCCGCTGGGGCCTCGACCCTGCGCAGCTCGCCGTCCTGTTCTTCGCGGTCAACGTGCTCTCAGGGCTGTCGCTCCTCGCCGCCGGCTGGCTCGCCGCGCGGTTCGGGCTGCTCAACACGATGGTGTTCACGCACCTGCCGTCGAACGTGCTGCTCATGCTCGTCCCGCTCATGCCTTCGGCCGGGCTTGCCGTGGCGCTGTTCCTCATGCGGATGAGCATCTCGCAGATGGACGTCCCCACCCGGCAGTCGTACACGATGGCCGTGGTCGATCCGGACGAGCGGACCGCCACCGCTGGCCTCACGAACGTCGCGCGGACCGCGTCCAGCGCGTTCTCCCCGCTCGTGACCGGCATTGCGTTCGCGGCGGGCTCGTTCGCGCTCCCGTTCCTCCTCGCCGGCGCGCTGAAGATCGCGTACGACGGTCTGATCTACGCGACCTTCCGCGGCGTGCGTCCGCCGGAGGAGCGCCGACCCCGGTGACGAGCACGACCGGTCACCGGAGCCCGACCTTCTCGCGCGTCCTCACGTGGTCTCACTGAAGACGAGCGCACCGCCGCGCTGCGGCGCGAACGCGTAGAGCTGGGCCGTGGCCGGATCCCAGCCGATCGTGTGCGCGCCCTCTTCGGTCTCGACCGTCTGCACCTTCACGAGCCGGTCGGTGTCGAAGACCGTGACGGTCCCCGGCGACCCGACCGCCACGTAGAGCGTGTTGCGACGCTCGTCGTGCATGACGACATCCGGGATCCCCGGGAGCGGTAGCCGCTTGATCACCCGAACAGCGTTCGTGAAGTCGATGACCGCGAGCTCTCGGCCGTCGGCCGCGCAGAACAGCTGACGCCCGACGAGCGCAAGGCCGTGCGGACCCTCGGCTCCGACCTCGATCCGGCTCGCCTCAGCGAGCCTGCCTGCGTCGATCGCGAGGAGGATCGCCGGGCTCTGGATCGCGACGTACACGCGGTCGCCTGACGGATCGAATACCGCCCACCGTGGGCGTCCCGGGAGCGCGATGGTCTGCACGACGCGGCGCTCGTCGATCGAGATCACCGACGCCGTGCAATCCGTCCCGGGCGGCTCACCGAGGTTGAAGCTGTAGAGGTGTCGTCGGTCGGGGTCGAACGCGAGACCGTTCGGCCTCGGCCCGACGCCGACCTGCGCGATGAGCGCCTCATCGGAGCAGCGAAAGACGCTCACCCGCGCCACGGCGCGATCGGACGTGAACAGAAGGTCCCGGGCCGTGTCGACGAGCACGCCGGCGACGCCGGGCAGGTCTGACAGCGAGCGGACGTACGTGTTGGTGCGGCAGTCGATGACGTCGACGGCATCCGTCGCCGTGTGCGCGACGTACATGCGACCGAGGTACGCGTCGGCGTGGTCGAAGCCGGTGCGCTCGCCGCCGGGCAGCCGGATGAAGCCGACCGGCTTCAGGGTCACGCCGGCGTCGCTTCGACCTTCTTCTGGCAGTACGCGTACAGCGCGTCGAGCACGGGACGGGACGCCTCCCGCTGCTTCTGGTCGTCCGGGTAGTGCAGGTGCCGGAGTCCGTCGAGGATCGCTTCCAGCCCGACCGACTCCGGCGTGACCGTCTTGTCCGCGGTGTCCGCGCCGCGGATGACCTTCGCCATGTAGACCATCGCCGGGTCCTTGTCGAGCGCGTACTTGTGGACGAACGCGTCGAAGCTGCACTCGGGCCCGTGGTGACCGAGCTCGGCATCCTTGACGTCGTACGGCGTCGCGCCGCGCACCCGGGCCTCCGTCGCCACCTGGTCGGTCGGCACGTAGATGAACTCGGCCTTCTTGTCGACGAACTTCTCGATGAGCCACGGGCAGGCGACCCGGTCGACGCGCGGATGCTCGCGGGTGATCCACTTCATCGTTCCCTCCATTTACCAGTGCCCGCGGTGGATGACCGCGGACGCTGGCTTCTTGCCCACGTTCTTCAGCGACGGCGATGGCCGGTCGATCGGGGCCTTGTGCCCGATCGCGACGGTGCCGACCGCCGTGTACTCGTCAGGGATGCCGAATGCCGTGCGGAATCCGGCCTGGTCGAAGATCCCGAAGAACACCGCGCCGAGCCCTGCGTCCACGGCAGTCTGGAGGATGAGCAGCGCGGCCATCCCGACGTCGATGTCCCAGTACGGCACCGGCCAGCGTTTCTCGTCGCGATCGACCCAGCCTTTGTCGGGAAGGCTGTAGCGAGCGAGGTAGGCATTCTTGTTCGAGAGACATACGACGATCGCCGCCGCGTTGAACATCCCGGGCCACCCGAACTCCGTGCGCCGGTCGGGCGTCATCGTCGTGCTCCAGTAGCGTTCGGTCTCGTCCTTCCCGTTGAGGACGAGGAACGCCCAGCCCTGGCTGTATCCCGCGGACGGCGCGCGCTGCGCGTTCGCGATGATCCGCTCAAGCACCGCGGGATCGATCGGCCGGTCCTCGAAGGTGCGGACCATCTTCCGCTTGCGGACCACCTCCTGGAACTCCATACCCCGACAATGTACGAATGCCGGCCCATCGCGTGCAGATCGTCGAAGTGAGCCCGCGGGACGGGCTCCAGGCCGAGGAGCGCACGCTGCCGACCGCAACGAAGCTCGAGCTCCTGGACCGCCTCGCCGATGCCGGACACAGCGCGATCGAAGCCACCTCTTTCGTCAGCCCGGACGCGGTCCCGCAGCTCGCCGACGCCGACGACCTCATGACGCGGCTGCGCCGGCGTCCCGGCGTCCGCTATCCGGTGCTCGTGCCGAACGAGCGCGGCCTGGAGCGCGCCCTCGCGGCCGGCGCGGACGAGATCGCGGTGTTCGTGTCGGCGAGCGAGAGCTACTCACGCAAGAACCTGCGGCGCGGCCGCGACGAGGCCATCGCGACGGCGCTCGCGGTCGCCCGGTCCGCGAAGGCACGCGGTCTGCGTGTCCGCGGCTACGTGTCCATGGTCATCGCCGATCCCGACGACGGGCCGACGGATCCCGCGGCCGTCGCCGGGATCGGCGCGCGGTTCCTGGACGGGGGTGTCGACGAGCTCTCGCTCGGCGACACGATCGGCGCGGGGACCGCAACGCACGTGCGCGCGCTGCTTGCCGCGCACCGCGACGCGAAGATCCCGGTCGAACGGATCGCCGTCCATTTCCACGACACGTACGGCCAGGGCCTGGCGAACGTGCTCACGGCCATCGAGCTGGGGGTCACGGTCGTGGATGCGAGCATCGGTGGCATCGGCGGCTCGCCGTTCGCGAAACGCGCGAGCGGGAACCTCGCGACCGAGGACGTCGTGTGGATGCTCGACGGGATGGGCATCGCGACCGGCGTCGACGTGCGCAAGCTGGCCGAGACGACGAAGTGGATGGCGCAGCAGCTCGGCCGCGACCTCCCCGGCCGCGCGGCCCGCGCGCTGTTCGCATGACCGAGCTGTTCCGGATCTTCCGCGAAGGCATCGCGGCGGTGCTGCTCCTCGTATCGCAGCACGAGTACCTCGCGCTGTTCGGGATCGTGGCGACCGAGGAAGCGGGCGTCCCTCTTCCCGCGCCAAGCGACATCGTGATCATGTTCTACGGGAACCGCGGGCGGAACGACCTGGGCAGCCTGGCGCTCGTCGTCCTCACCTGCACCGTCGCATCGACCTTCGGCACCCTCATCCCGTACCTGGTCACCCGCAAGTACGGCGAGGCTGCGGCCAACAAGCTCGCGCAGCTGATGGACGTGGATCCGAAGCAGGTGGACCACTGGGAGCACCGCATCGCGAGCCGCGGATTCATCGCGATCTTCGTCGGCCGCCTCATCCCCGGCCTGCGCGTCGCGATGTCGCTCATCGGCGGGACCGCCAAGGTCCCGCTGCACGAGTTCGCGGCGGGGGTCTTCGCGGCGGGGCTCATCTACTGGAGCTTCTGGACCGGGATCGGCGCGCTGTTCGGACCCACGGTGGACCGGCTCATCCCGCGGCCGTACATCACGTACGTCGTCATCGGCATCCCCGTCGTGTTCGTCAGCTACCTCGTGTTCCGCTACATCCGTGGCCGTCGCCGCCGCACGCGTGCGAGCGCCGCCCACTAGAGTCCGGCCGAGCCCACCAGGAGGTAGCAGCGTGGCCTACGAGAAGTTCGACAAGCTCGTCGCGGACCGCACGAAGCAATGGACGGAGGAGCTGAGCGACTACTGCCGGATCCCGTGCGAGACGGCCCAGCTCTCCGAGCTCAAGCGGGGCGCGAAGTGGACCGCCGACCGGCTGCGCAAGGCCGGGGCGAAGGTCGAGCTCATCGAGAAGCCCGGTGTCGCGCCGCTCGTCGTCGGCGAGATCGGCTCGGGGACGCGCACCCTCATCTGCGTCCAGCACTACGACGTGCAGCCGGCCGCGCCGCTGGACCTCTGGACATCGCCGCCGTACGAGCCTGCGATCCGCGACAACAAGCTCTTCGCGCGCGGCGTCTCCGATAACAAGGGACAGTTCCTCATCCGCGTCCAGGCGGCGGAGGCGTACCAGGATGCGATCGGGCCCCTGCCGATCAAGATCCGCTTCCTCGTCGAGGGCGAGGAGGAGTCATCGAGCCGCCACTTCAACTCGATGCTTCAGGAGCGGCCGGACCTCACGGCCGGCGACGGCTCGCTGCAGGAGGGCGGCGGGCTCGACGCCCAGGACCGCCCCACGCTCATCTGCGGCGTGCGCGGGATCCTCTACGTGGAACTCTCGGTAAAGACCCTGAACTACGACGCCCACTCCGGCGGCGCGTCGCTCTACGAGAACGCCGCGTGGCGCCTCGTCGAAGCGCTCGCCACGCTGCGCAAAGCTGACGGCACGGTGACGATCGACGGCTTCTACGACGACGTGCGCAAGCCGAGCGACAAGCAGATCGCCCACCTGAAGACCGTCCCGTTCGAGGAAGCGAAGCTCAAGGCGATCTACGGCGCGAAGCGCTTCGTCGGGGGAAAGTCGGGCCTCGACGCCCAGATCGCGCAGCTGTTCGCCCCGACCTGCAACATTGCCGGGATCTGGTCGGGCTGGACGGGCGACGATGCCAAGACGATCACTCCCGCCGAGGCCCACGTGAAGATCGACCTGCGCCTGGTGCCGGATCAGGACCCCGAGCGGATCGAGCGCCAGCTGCGCGCGCATCTCGACAAGCGTGGCTTCGACGACATCGCGATCAAGAACTGGGGCAGCGAGCACCCGTACTGGGGCCCGGTCGACGCACCGATCGTCGACGCCGCCGAGCGCGCGTCGACCGCGGTCTACGGGTCGAAGCCCCTGCGGCTCTTCTCGAGCCCGGGGACGGCGCCGCAGTACCAGGTGTGCAACCCGCAGAAGCTCCCGATGGTCGCGATCGGCTACAGCCATCCGGACTCGCGCGTCCACGCGCCCGACGAGAACGTCCGGCTCGACCTCATGCCGAAGGCCGCGATGACCTTGGGCCGCTTCTTCGATGAGTTCAGCCGAACGTAGGCTCGAGACCGAACGGCTCGTGCTCCGGCGCTGGCGCGACCTGGATCTCGACCCCTACGCCGCGATGAACGCCGATCCCGAGGTCATGCGCTACATCGGCGACGGCCACGTCCACGATCGCGCCGAGGCCGCGGCATCGCTCGGGCGGATCCGCCAGGAGTGGGAGACGCACGGCTTCGGCCGGTGGGCTGTCGAGCGCCGCTCCGACGGCACCTTCGCCGGCTTCTGCGGTGTCGGCTTCCTCAAGTCGTTCCCCGAGCTCGCCGGCGAACCGGAGATCGGCTGGCGCCTCCCGCGCGCGATGTGGGGAGCCGGCTACGGGACCGAAGCGGCGATAGCGAGCCGCGACGATTTCTTTCGAAGGACCCGATCCGACCACCTGATCAGCCTGTCGCAGCCGGGCAACGTCGCGTCGCAGCGGATCATGGAGAAGCTCGGCATGCGCCGCGTCGAGGACGTCCACGACGCGCGCATCGGCGTCATCTTCCGACACCGTCTCGATCGCGCTGATTGGCAGCCGGCATGACCGACGCGATCGTCGTCGGCCTCGGCGCGGACGGGAGCGCGGCGGCATCACACCTCGCGACCCGGGGCGCGAAGGTCCTAGGTCTCGAGGCGTTCGCGCGGGGTCATACGAACGGATCGTCGGGCGGGCTCACGCGGGTCATTCGGCTGGCGTACTACGAGCATCCCGACTACGTGCCGCTGCTGAAGCGCGCGTGGCAGCTCTGGCGCGAGCTCGAGTCCGCGACGGGCGACGAGATCCTGCGCCAGACCGGTGGGGTATACGTCGGACCGCGCGACGGCGAGCTCGTCGCCGGTTCACTGCGCAGCGCGCGCGAGCATTCCCTCGACCACGAGCTCCTTGACCCCGCCGCACTGCGCGACCGGCTTCCGCTGTTCCGGTTCGATCCGGACTGGTGGGGCCTCGCCGAGGAAACCGCGGGCTATCTGCTACCGGACCGCGCGATCGCCGCGCATCTCGCCGTCGCCGAGCGCGCCGGCGCGGACCTACGCTTCGACGAACGGGTCGCGTCGTGGGATCGGGACGGCGACGGCGTTCGGGTCGTCACGGATCGCGGGACGTACCGCGCGGCCAGGCTCGTGATCGCCGCGGGCGCATGGAACGCACCCCTGCTCCCGCGCATCGCATCCCTGCTCCAGGTGAAGCGCGTCCCCCTGTTCTGGTTCGAGCCCGTCGCGGAGCGCGAGGCGCTCGCGCGGCTGCCGGTGTACATCGTCGACTCCGGACTCGGGCACGGCTGCTACGGCTTCCCCTACCTCGCGGACCAGGGCCTCAAGATCGCGACCCACGGTGCGGGGACGCCGGCCGATCCGGACCGTGTCGACCGCGAGGCCCATCCGGCGGACGAGGCGCCGATCCGGGCGTTCATCAGGGAACGGCTGCCCGTCGCGGACGGTCCGGTCCGCATGACGAAGATCTGTATGTACACGGTCACGCCGGACGAGCATTTCATCGTCGACCTCGACGGGCCGGTCGCGTACGCGTCGGCGTGCTCCGGACACGGGTTCAAGTTCGCCAGCGTCATCGGCGAAGTGCTCGCCGATCTCGCGCTCGACGGGGCGACGCGGCACCCCATCGGCTTCCTGTCGGCGTCGCGGTTCGCGGCAGCGCCCGCATGAGGATGAGCCGCACGCAGATCGTCGTCCGGCTCGTCCTGACCGCGGCGCTCCTGTACTTCGTCTATTGGGTCGTGTTCACGAACGCCGGGGCGGGCCGCTAGCCCGCGGTCGATCACGCCGCCTTACGTCTGCCGCGCTTACCCGCCGCTGCATCGAGCCGCTTCTCGAGCTTCGCGAGCTCGTCCTCGAGCTGCTTCGTGAGCTCGACCGCCTGCCGCGTCGGCACGGTGTCGGCCGATCCGACCGCGCCGATGAGCGCAGCGATGCGGTGATTCAGGCGCACGCCGAAGTTGAGCGTGTCCTGCCGGCTCTTCGCCTTCGGCTGCATGAGCTGCGCCTCGATCGCATCGAGCGCGCGCTTCGTCGCTGCACTCGTGCGCGGATCGCTCCGCGTGTCGCGCAGCCGGTTCACGGCCTTGTGGTCTCGGTCGAGGAGATCGCGGAGCTTCGTGCGGAGCGCGAATTGCGCGTCCAGGTCGGCCTGCGTCGCGCCGATCCGCGGGTCCGTGCGGATCTCGAAGCGCGCCTCGCTCCGCTCCCCGTCCGCGTCGAGCCGCACGGAGTACGTGCCGGGTGCGGCGACGGCGCCCTTCAGCGCTCCTTCGAGCTGGTCCATGACCTGCGGCTCGTTCTCGATCTTGGCCGCGTCGGGATAGCGCATGTCCCAGACGAACCGGTTCATGCCCGCATCGACCGGCACGCGCGGCTCCTTGTCCGTCGGGTCCGCGTCCGCGGGCCGCTTGGTGTACGACCGGATCGTGCGACCGCGCGAATCAAGGAACGTGAGCGTGATGTCCTTGGGCGCGCCGCGCAGGAAGTACGTCACGATCACGCCGTCCGGCGGGTTCTTGCCCGCGTCGAGATTGGTCTCGACCTTGTCTCCGTTCGGCCGCTCCTCGACGATCGAAGTGAAGATGCTCCCGCCCGGGTGGCGGTAGTTCTTCATCGGCGCGAGCTCGCTCTTGGACCCGAACCCGCCATAGGTCTTGTAGCGGATCGTCGGCCGCGGGGTGAACAGCCGGCTCTTCCCGGTCGCGCGCTTCCGCGCGAGCTCGCGAAGGGGCGAGAGGTCGTCGAACACCCAGAACGAGCGACCGTGGGTCGCGAGGGCGAGGTCCCCGTCCCTGACGATGAGATCGTGGAGCGGCACGACCGGTAGGAGCTTGCCCTGCCAACGCTGCCAGCGTGCGCCACCGTTGAGCGAGACATAGAGCCCCACCTCCGTGCCCGCGTAGAGCAGGCCGCGGACCTCGGGATCCTCGCGGATCGCGCGGGTGAACGAGTCGGCCGGGATGCCCGCGGTGATCTTGGACCAGGTGCGGCCGTAGTTGTCGGTCTTGTACAGGTACGGCCGGAAGTCGTCGTGCTTGTAGCGATTGGCCGCGACGTACGCCGTGCCGGCGTCGTGCTGTCCGGGCTCGACGATGCTGATCAGCGTCTGCGCCGAGATGAGCCGCGGCGTCACGTTCGTCCACTTCTTCCCGTTGTCGCGCGACACGTGGATCAGCCCATCGTCGCTCCCGGCCCAGAGCACGCCGGGTTCGATCGGCGATTCGGCGAAGGCGAAGATCGTGGCGTGGTACTCGGCGCCGGTCTGGTCGAGGGTGATCGGGCCGCCGGAGTCGCCGGTGGTCTTCGGGTCGTTACGGGTGAGGTCCGGGCTCACGCGATCCCAGGTCGTGCCCTCATCGCGGCTGCGATGCACGTACTGTGATGCCGTGTAGAGGACGTTCGGGTCGTGTGGCGAGAGCGCGACCGGCGCGGTCCAGTTGAACCGGTACTTGATGTCCTTCGCCGCGATGCCCGACGACGCCTCGGGCCAGACGTTGATCGTGCGCACCTGGCCGCTCCGGTGGTCGTATCGCGTGAGCAGGCCGGCATGGTCCGCGGCGAACACGATGTTCGGATCGTCCGCGCGGACGGCGATGTGGCCGGCCTCGCCGCCGCCGACCTCGTAGCAGTCCTGCCAGAGGATCCCACTCAGCGCGGAGCGCGTCGGCGACGAGATCGACGAGTTGTCCTGCTGCGCGGCATAGAGCCGGTACGGCGTCTGAGTGTCCGCGGTGATGTGGTAGTACTCGGCCGTCGGCTGGTTGTAGAGCGACGACCACGACGAGCCGCCGTTGAACGAGATCACCGCACCGCCGTCGTTGCCCTCGATCATCCGCAGCGGGTCGTTCGGGTCGATCCACATGTCGTGGTTGTCGCCGTGCGGGATGGTCTGCCGCGCGAACGTCTTCCCCGCGTCGCTCGAGCGCCACGCGTCCACGTTGAGGACCCATACCGTCTCCGCGTCCCGCGGATCGACGACCAGGTGCGTGTAGTACCAGGCCCGCTGACGGAGCTCGCGGTCCTCGGAGCCGGCCGACCAGGTCAGTCCGCCGTCCTCGGATCGGAAGATGCCGCCGTCCCTCGCCTCGATGAGCGCGTAGACGCGCTCCGGACGCGAGGGCGCGACCGCGACGGAGATCTTCCCGAGCACGCCCTTCGGCAGTCCGCGACTGCGCGAGATCTCGCTCCACGTGTCGCCGCCGTCGGTCGACTTGAACAGGCCGCTGCCGTCGCCGCCGCTGATCAGCTGGTGCGGCCGGCGGATCGCCTCCCAGAGCGCCGCGTAGATGATCCGCGGGTTGGTCGGATCGATGCTGATGTCGATACCGCCGGCCTTCGGACCGCGCGAGAGGACCTTTCTCCAGGTCTTGCCGCCGTCGCGGGTGCGGAAGATGCCGCGCTCGGGGTTGGGGCCATGCGCGTGGCCGAGCGCCGCGACGTACGCGATGTCGGGATCCTGCGGATGCACCCGGACCTTGCCGATGTTGCGGGTGTTCTCGAGCCCGAGGTGCGACCAGGTCTTACCGCCGTCGGTCGAGCGATACGCGCCGTCCCCGTGCGAGACGTTCCCGCGGATGCACGCCTCGCCCATTCCCGCGTACACGACGTTCGGGTCGGACGCCGCGACCGCGATCGCGCCGACCGAGGCGCGCTTGAAGAACCCATCGCTCACGTTGCGCCAGTAGAGGCCGCCGTCGGTGGTCTTCCACACGCCGCCGCCGCACGAGCCGAAGTAGAACGTGTTGCGCTCGCGGGGATCGCCGGCCACCGCCTCGACCCGACCGCCGCGGAACGGCCCCAGCTGCCGCCATTCCAGTCCATCCAGCGAGACCCCGGTGGTCGCGGCAATGCGTGACGGCATCGTGTTCCCTCCCCAGTTAGGCTGCGGACCGACCATAGCGAAATCCCGACACGCGGGTTGCGAAGGAGTAGTGAAATGACCTGGTTCGAGCAGCTGACCGGACTTGACCCCGATGCGAACACGGGCACGTTCGAGGCGATGGTCGCGACGGTCGTCGGCATCGCGATCATCGCGATCGCCGCATACGTGATCTCGCGCCGCCGGACGAGGACGGCCCGCTAGCGCCTAGCGGCGGACGCCGATCATGCGCTGGAACGCCAGCGCGGCGGTCAGCAGGAGCAGGCAGAGCGCGGTGACGTAGGGCCACGCACGGTCCAGCCAGATCGCATTGACCGTGAACAACGCCGTCGCGGTCCAGGCCATCAACGTCGAGGCCAGATTCGCCGGCGCCGTGAAGCTCCCGATGCGCAGCCAGTGACGCTGCAGCTGGACGACCGTCACCCACATCCAGACCGCCGCCGATCCGCTTGCCGCGCCGATGGCGGCGCGCTCGTCGTCGAGTCCAGCGAAGAAGACCAACGGCAACAGCGACATGAACATCACCGCCAGGCCATTACGCACGAGCACGCGCAACCGAAATGTCTGGACCTCGGTCCAGCTCTCCTCCTCACGAAAGGACGCGACGACGCCGGCGAACCCGGTGAGGGTCACGCCGAGCGTCGCGATGCCGAGGAGCAGGACCTCGGATGGCACCGCGGCATCGTATTTAGGCCCGGCCGGTCCGCTCTTGACGACCGAACGGGTGTTCCATATCGTCCATCAGCATGCGAACAGATGTGCGATTCCCGGGGCGCACCTCGCTCGCACAGATCCTCGACGTTTTCGAGCGCGATCCCGAGTTCCTGAAGCAGGTCACGCACTGGGAACGTCTTCCGGCCAAGGCGCCGCGCTACGCGCCGTTCCCCGAATGGCTCGATCCGCGCATCGCGCGGTCCCTCCGCGCGCGTGGGGTCGAGGCCCTGTACTCGCATCAGGCCACGGCGCTCGAGGTCGCCCACCAGAAGAAGCACGTGGTCGTGGTCACCCCGACGGCCTCGGGCAAGACGCTCTGCTACGACCTTCCGGTCCTCGACGCGATCGCGAAGGACCCCTCGGCGCGCGCGCTGTACCTGTTCCCGACGAAGGCGCTCGCGCAGGATCAGCTCGCCGAGCTCGAGCGCCTCTCGACCGAGATGGAGATCGAGCTCGCGACGTTCACGTACGACGGCGACACGCCGCCGCAGGCCCGCGCGGCGATCCGGTCCGCGGGCCACGTCGTGATCACGAACCCGGACATGCTCCACACCGGGATCCTCCCCCACCACACGAAGTGGGTGAAGCTGTTCGAGAACCTCCAGTACGTCGTGCTCGACGAGCTGCACACCTACCGCGGGGTCTTCGGCAGCAACGTCGCGAACGTTCTGCGCCGACTCCGCCGGATCTGCGCGTTCTACGGCTCACATCCCACGTTCATCCTCACCTCGGCGACGATCGCGAACCCGGAGGAGCTCGCGCGGAGGCATGTCGAGGACGACGTCGTCGTCATCGACGAGTCGGGTGCGCCGCGCGGCGAGAAAGTGGTCGCGTTCATCCAGCCGGCGGTGGTGAACGCGGGTCTCGGCATCCGGCGTAGCGCCCTGCTGGTCGGCCGCGACATCGCCGCCACCCTGCTGGCCTCCGGCATCCAGACGATCGCGTTCACGAAGTCGCGCGTGCAGACCGAGCTCCTGCTCACCTACCTGCGCGCGCGCTTCCCGCAGCCGCAGTGGCCGCCGGAGCTCATCCGCGGGTATCGCGGCGGCTACCTCCCGTCGGAGCGGCGCGCCATCGAGCGCGGGTTGCGCGACGGATCGGTGCGCGGCGTCGTCTCAACGAACGCGCTCGAGCTCGGCATCGACATCGGCGCCCTGCAGGCGGCGGTGCTCGTGGGCTACCCCGGCACGGTCGCGTCGACCTGGCAGCAGATCGGCCGTGCCGGGCGCCGCGAGGACCTGTCGGTCGCGTTCGTCGTCGCGACGAGCTCGCCGACGGATCAGTACATCGTCCAGCACCCGGAATTCGTCCTCGGCCGCTCGCCCGAGGCCGGACTGGTGAACCCGGACAACCTCCACGTGCTCGTCGAGCACCTCAAGTGCGCGGCGTTCGAGCTGCCATTCGACCGCACCGAGCGCTTCGGGACCGAGGACACCCTCGGGATGCTGAGCTACCTCGACGAGCACGGGATCCTGCACGAGTCGGAGGGTCGCTACCACTGGTCCGATCAAGCATTCCCGGCCGAGGCGATGTCGCTGCGGACCGCAAGTAACGACAACGTGGTCATCATCGACACGACCGACGGCCGCACCCGTGTGATCGGTGAGGTCGACCGCTTCGCCGCGCCGGTGCTGGTGCACGAGCAGGCCATCTACCTCCACGAGTCGAAGCAGTTCCAGGTCGAGAAGCTCGACTGGGAGAACGCGAAGGCCTACGTCCGCGAGGTGAAGGTCGACTACTACACCGACGCCGGCCTCGCGGTGCGCATCCGCGTGCTCGCCGAGTTCGCGAGCTCGACCGAGAAGGCGACTCGCGCGCACGGCGAGGTCCTCGTGTCCGCACTCGCGACGGTCTACAAGAAGCTCACGCTCTACACGCACGAGAACGTCGGCTGGGGCAAGATCCACCTTCCGGAGCAAGAGCTCCAGACGACCTCGTTCTGGCTCGCGCTCCCGGAGGCGGTCACGCGCGGCTGGCCGAAGGAGCAGGTCGCACTCGCGCTCGCGGGTCTCGGCAACCTGCTCCACGCGCTCGCGCCGCTCTTCCTCATGTGCGATCCGCACGACCTCGGGCTCGCGGTCGAGGTGCGGTCGCCGCACACCTCACGGCCCACGATCTACCTGTTCGACATGACCCCGGGCGGGATCGGCTTCTCGGAGCGCCTCTACCGCTCGACGGAGCCGCTCCTCGAGCGAGCCGCCGAGCACTTGCGCGACTGCCCGTGCGCCGAGGGGTGTCCGAGCTGCGTCGGCCCGGCGTACGCCCTTGGCGCGAAGGTGAAGCTGGGCGTCGCGGAGCTGCTCCGGCACCTTTTGTGAGAGACCTCCGCGCGCGGCTCGACGCGTTGCCGCTCGGACGGGTCGCCCGGCCGCCGGCGGTGCGCTCGGACCGGCCGTTCGAGGTCATCGAGCAGCGGATCGACCTCGCGACGCTCGGTCTCACGGTCGTCGCGCAGAGCGAGCCCGATCCACGGGTCGTCGCCCACCTCGGGCTCAAGGGCGCATCGCCGTCGCGGTGGGAGGACATCGTGTTCCTCGACACCGAGACCACCGGACTCATGGGCGGCACCGGCACGTACGTGTTCCTGCTCGGAACGGCGTTCATCGTGGATGGCGAGCTCGTGCTGCGCCAGCACCTTCTTCACGATCTCGGCGCGGAGGCCGCGTTCGTCCGCGCCCTGCGCGAGGAGCTCGCTCCGTTCCGCGCCTGCGCGTCGTACAACGGCAAGTGCTTCGACCTGCCGCTCCTGCGCACGCGGTTCGTGATGATGCTGCGCGCGGACCTCAGCGTCGACGAGTCGCACCTCGACCTCCTCCATCCCGCTCGCCGCCTCTGGCGTGACCGGTTCGGCTCGACGTCGCTGCGGCAGCTCGAGGATTCCGTGCTCGACGTGGTGCGCGAGGACGACATCCCCGGCGCGCTCATCCCCGAGCGCTACTTCCGCTGGCTCGCGCTCCGCGAGGCAGGGCTCATCCAGCCGATCCTGAACCACAACGCCCGGGACATCGTGTCGCTCGTGCGGATCACCGATCGCATCGCGCAGGCCGTCATCGACGCGCGCGCCGGGCGGGCTCCCGATCACGCACCGGCGGCCTTCGCGCTGGCCAAGGCGTTCGAGCGCGTGGGCGAGGGCGAGATCGCGTATCTCTGCTACGAGAGCGCATACGCCGACGCCGACAGCGACCTGCGGATCCGTGTCGCGCTCCCCTACGCGAAGGCGCTCGAGGTCCGGGGTCATGTCGAGCGCGCGATGAAGGTGGTCGAGCTGCAGCTCGAGCTCGGGTTCGGCACACCGCGCTGGCGAGCCCAGGCAGAGGCGCGCGTTCGCCGGCTCGCGCGCATCATGGCGAAGCGATGCGCGCCCTCGAAGACCTCGGCCACGCGGCCGAGGCGATCCGCACCCGGGAGCTTTCCAGCGTTGAGCTGATCGAGGCCTGCCTCGATCGCTATCGCGCCACGGAGCCGAGCCTCCACGCATTCGCCTGGCTCGACCCGGAGCGGGCGCTCCGTCTCGCTCGCGATCGGGACGCCGAGGCGCCGCGCGGCCTGCTCCACGGCGTCCCGATCGGCGTGAAGGACGTGTACGACACGGCGGGCATCCCGACGGAGCACGGCTCGGCGCTGTTCCGGGGACGGGTGCCGGAGCGTTCGGCGGAGGTCGTGCATGCGCTCGAGGCGAGCGGCGCGATCGTGATCGGCAAGACGATCACGGCCGAGCTCGCGTTCCTCCATCCCGGCCAGACACGCAATCCGTACGACCCGGGTCGCACGCCCGGCGGTTCGTCGATGGGCTCGGCCGCCGCGGTCGCGGCCGGCGTGATCCCAGGTGCGCTCGGCACACAGACCAATGGCTCGACCATCCGGCCGGGCGCGTTCTGCGGTGTCGTTGGATTCAAGCCGACGGGCGGCCGGCTCTCCACCGCGGGCGCGCTCGAGTTCTCGAAGTCGCTCGACCAGGTCGGCACGTTCGCGGGCGACGTCGCGTCGGTCGCGCGCCTGAGGGCCGCGACGGGGGGCGGTGCGCTCGACGAGTGGTGGGTCGGACCGGCGCAGCGCGCACCGCGGATCGCGGCGGTGCGGACCTCCGACTGGGACGCCGCGGACGACGCGATGCGGACGCGGTTCCAGGCGGACGTGGACGAGCTCGCGAGCGAGGGCGGGCCGGTCGAGTGGCCCGGCCTGCCGGTCGGGCTCGACGACGCGCCTGCGCTGATCCGCGTCGTGATGGCGTACGAATCGGCGCGCACGCTGGGCCCGCTCGCGAGCTCGCGGCCGGCCGACGTCAGTCAGCAGGCGCGCGAGTTCTTCGAATGGGGCGCGACCATCGGCGCCGACGAATACGAGCGCGCGCTCCGCGAGCGGCTCCGGCTCATCGCCGCGTTCAACGAGTGGGCCGCGCCGTACGACGCGATCCTCACCCCGCCGGTGGTCGGCGAGGCGCCGGCACGC
>DATCQC010000020.1:0-4648 GCA_036569685.1 Candidatus Limnocylindria bacterium
GGTGGGTGCGGACCGACTCGAGGTCGACGTCGTTACGCACATCCTCGGCGAACGCATCGAGCGTCCGGGCGGCGTCGTAGCGGGAGCGGTAGAAGCGACGGTCGACGATCTGCTGGATCCAGCGTCGGATCGGCTGGAACAGGGCGAATGAGCCGAGCGTCGAGGCGGCGACGGCGAGCTCCGACCCGCTCGTGATCGGCCGCAGGGCAGCCTGCAGGAGGACGAGGCCGCCGAAGAACGCGACGGCGATCGCCGCGGTCGTCGCGCCGTAGACGAGGGTCCGCTCGATCACGATGTCGATGTCGTAGAGGCGATAACGGAGGATCGCGATGCCGATCGCGATCGGCAACAGAGCGATCCCGAAGATGGACGTCACATCGAGGATCGCGATGGGTCCGGAGGGAGCGGCGTACGCCGCCAGCGCCAGTCCAAAGGCGATCGCCGCGGTATAGGTGAGCCACTTGAGCTGCTGCCGCTCGACACCGCGGCTTCGACGGAACCGGACCACGAGCGCGATCGGCGCGACGAGTGCGAGGGGCGCGACGATGTTGATCGCGGACGCGGCCAGCAGCATGAGGTCGCCCAGCGGTCCGTGCAGCGCGAACGGATTCGGGATCGATCGAGACGGATCGCCGGCCTGCGGCGCGCCGTGCGGTGCGGTGACGGTAAGAGGCGCAGCCATCGGCTGGGCCGCGAGCGCCGTCGAAACGGCAGCAGCGACGAGGAACGCGACGACAGCCCACAGCATGACAGCGAAGGCTCGACCCGGGGGGCGGCCATCAGGGAAGCGGACCATCGCGGAGATCGTCAAGCCGAACACCGCGAATTGGATGACGGATGCAAACCATAGGGCGAACTCGCCGCCCGGCAGCGCTGCGTTCGCCTCGAGGCTCGCGGCTCCGTAGGCCAGCGACAGGAACACGAGCTGCAGCAGCGCGCCGGCCGAGCCAAGGAGCCATCCGATCGGACCACCGGCGCGCCGGACGACCAGGAACGAGCCGACGATGGCGAACGAGAGCAACGGAAACGCAGCGAAGATGATGCCCGTCGGGCCGAAGAAGTCCGGGAACCGCAGGTCCGCGGCAAGCGAGCCGATCGCGATGGCGCAGACCAGCGTCGCGAACGCCGCTCGGACGAGGTGGCCCTGGCCGCGCGGTTTCACCGAAGCCACACGCTCGCGTACGCGGGCTGCATGGTGTCGTTGACGGCGCCGAGCAGCTCCCCCTCCAGAGCCGCAAGGTCGACCTCGTCGCGCAGGCGCGCGGCGAAGACATCGAGGGTCCGTTCGGCGTCGTACTTCGCGCGATAGAACCGGCGGTCGACGGTGGCCTGGATCCGGGTCCGGACTGGCTGGAACAGCGCGACGACCGCGAGGGTCGAGATCGCGACCGCGACGCCGCTGCCGGCGGTGAGTGGCGCGAGGATCGCCTGCAACAGGGCAACGCCGCCGACGTATGTCGCGAGCAGTACTGCCGAGAGCACCGCGTAGATGAGGGTCCGCCGGATCAGGACGTCGATGTCGTAGAGGCGGTAACGGGTGATCGCGATGCCGATCGCCATCGGGAGCAGCCCGATCCCGAACAACGACGCGACCTGAGCGACGTCCGCGGCGGGTCCTTTTGGAGTGACGAACCCGATGAGCAGCAGCCCGACGCTGACCGCGGCGGTGTACATGAGCCACCGGAGCTGCTCACGCTCGACCCCGCGGCTGCGGCGGAACCGGACGACCAGCGCGGCCGCCGCGATGAGCGCCAACGCCGGGAACACCTTGAGCATCGTGGATCCCGCGAGCAGCACGAGATCGCCGACCGGTCCGTGCATCGCGAACGGATTCGGGATCTGATGAGGCGGATCGCCTGCGTGCGGGCCGACGAGCGGCCGCGGCACGTCGATCAGTCGATCACTCAGAGCTCCGCCCACCACGGCGACGATCACGCAGGCGACCGAAACCCATAGCAGGACGGCGAAGGCCCGACCAGGCGGGCGGCCGTCGGGAAAGAGGATCACGGCGGAAAGCACCAAGCCGAACAGGACGGTCACCGGGAACGATGACAGGAACCACACCGCCACCGGTCCTCCCGGCAGGGCCGTGCCGACCTGCATGCTCGTGTACGCGTATGCGGCGAGCAGGAAGAGCAGCTCGAAGAGCGCGCCGGCCACGCCGAGGAGCCAGCCGATCGGATCACCTGCCCGGCGGACGGCAAGGATCGAGCCGACGATCGCGAACGCCAGCGTCGGGATCCCGAGCACGATGCTGGGGCCGAAGTAATCAAGGAACAGCAGGTCCGCTGCCAGCGAGCCGATCGCGATGGTGCAGACGAGCGCCGCGAATGCGCGTCTCATGACTTCGCCTCGCGTAGCCAGACGCTCGCATGATCCGGCTGCACCGTTTCGCGCACGACGTCGACCAGCCCAGCTCGTAGCGCGTCGAGGTCGACCTCATCGCGCAGCCGGACACTGAACGCGTCGAGCGTTCGGGCCGCGTCGTAGCGGGATCGGTAGAAGCGGCGGTCCACTGCGTTCTGGACGCGCGACCGCAGCGGCTGGAACAGCGCGAGGCTCACGAGCGTGGACGCGGCGACCGCGAGCTCGTTGCCGCGAGTGAATGGGCTCAGGATCGCCTCCACCAGGAGGACCACTCCGAGGAACGTGGCTGCGAGCGCGACGCTCGTCACACCGTAGATGACGGTGCGCCGGATCAGGACGTCGATGTCGTACAGGCGGTAGCGAAGGATCGCGATGCCGGCCGCGACCGCGGTCATTCCCAGGCAGAAGGCCGCGAAGCCCCAGAAGAACCCGCCGGCGTTCGGATCGAACAGCTCGACGACGATCGACGCGACGAACGCGATCACGCCGAGGGCGATGAAGTACACGAACCACTCGATCTGGCGGCGCTCGACCGGAGAGGCGTATCGCAGCCGGACGAACGGTGCGGTGAAGGCCAGCGGGGTCGCGAAGCCGAACAGCCCGCTCCCGGGACCCGTATACACCCGTGCGCCGATCGCCGCGACGACCATGAACAGGGCGAGCGGCCACCAGCGTGGCGAGGGAAGCCGACCGGTCGGGTAGAGCAGGAGGATGAAACCGAAGACCGCGACGACGAGATCGATCGGGTCGCCGATCTGGACGCTGTCTACGGCGGCACGCGCGGCAGCCGAACCGTTGACGTGCACGTCGAGCGCGTACCCGGCGAGGGCAAGCGACGCGGCGAACCCGATCGCGACGGCAAAGAACAGCCAGCCGATCGGGTTGCGCGGCCGTTTCGCGGCGACGAGCGCGCCGACGGTGCCGTACGCGACGAGGATCGGCACGTAGAACGGCAACTGCTCGAGCAAGGGCGGCTGACCGTCGGCGAGCGGGATCCCTGCGGTACGGAGGCTGAAGAACAGGATGAACCCGTCCAGTACGAGCGTCACGCCGAACAGCACCGAGGCCGCAATGCCGGCGAACGTCATCGGAGCCACACGCTCGCGTGGGCCGGGGCCACCGTATCGCGCTCCGCGTCCAACAGGCCGCCGCGGACCGCGTCGAGGTCGACCTCGTCGCGCAAGTGGACGCTGAACGCGTCAAGGGTGAGCGCCGCGTCGTAGCGCGATCGGTAGAACCGCCGATCGACGGCGCTCTGGAATCGGCGGCGCAACGGTTGGAACAGCGCGAACGAAACAAGCGTCGACGCAGCGACCGCGAGCTCCGATCCGCTCGTGAGCGGACGGAGGATCGCCTGGAGGACGACGATCCCGGCGAAGAACGCGAATGCGATACCGGCGGTCGTGGCACCGTACACGAGCGCGCGATTGATGAGGATGTCGATGTCGAATAGGCGGTAGCGGAGGATCGCGATCCCCATGCTGATCGGCAGCAGGAAGAACACCAGCGCGTAGAGGGCCGAGATCACCTCCCCATTCACGCCCTCATCAGGTGACACGCCGAGGACGATCGTCTCGATCGTGCTGAGCAGCGCGAGAATGAGCGCGACGACCGGCAGCGTCAGCCACTTGATCTGTTCTCGTTCGACTCGCGCGGCCTGACGAAAACGCGTCACGAGCTGGGCGAACGCGACGAGCGTGCCGGCCGCGAGCTCAGGACCGCCGGTCCGGCCGTCGTTGACATCCGCCGGCACCCAATCGAGCCCGAGCGGGTTGGGCACACCGAGGAAGTCCATCGGTCCGGGCACGAGCGCTCGCCCCGCGAAGCCGAGCGCCACGAGGGGCGGCAGCACGAGCGCCAACCGCCACCGCGGAGAGGCAAGCCGACCGGTCGGGAACAGCAGGAACGCCAGCAGGACGAGCGCCGATGATGATCGGTCGGCCCAGTTGCGGAACCAGGCGGCCCACTCGCCACCGGGGAGCGAGCCCGGCGAGAGGACCACGGCCCGGATCGCGTAGCTGCCCGCGGCAAGGTAGAGCGCCGTGAAGAGCGCGAGCGAACTGAAGATCCAGCCGATCGGATTGGCCGGGCGGCGCAGGCAGACGATGAGCCCGACGGTCGCGGTGGCGAGCAGCGAAACGAGCTGGAACGCATCGCCTGCCGACGCCGATCGATCCAGGCCGTTGAAGCCACCGAGCGTCCCGCCGCCCACGGCGAGCCCCGCCGCCGCCACCGCGAGGGTCGCGGTCGCGAGACCGATCGCGGCAGGCCGCGCGCGATG
>DATCQC010000021.1:0-5305 GCA_036569685.1 Candidatus Limnocylindria bacterium
GGTTGAGCGCGAGCGTCACCAGATCCACGTTACCGGTCCGCTCGCCGTTCCCGAAGAGCGTGCCCTCGACGCGCTCCGCGCCGGCCATCATCCCGAGCTCGGCGGCGGCGACCGCGGTGCCGCGGTCGTTGTGCGGGTGCAGCGACAGGACGACCGAGTCGCGGCGCGGTACAGCGCGGCCGAACCACTCGATCACATCGGCGTACACGTTCGGGGTGTACATCTCGACCGTCGCCGGGAGGTTGAGGACGAGCTTCCGATCGGGCGCGGGATCCAGGACGTCCATGACGGCCGCGCAGATGTCGATCGCGTAGTCCGGCTCCGTGCCGGTGAAGCTCTCGGGCGAGTACTCATAGCGCAGAGCGGTCCCGGGCAGCGTCGGCTCGAGCCGCTTGCAGAGGCGCGCCGCGTCAACGGCGATCTTCGTGATGCCGGGCTTCTCCTCGCGGAACACGACGCGCCGCTGGCAGGCCGAGGTCGAGTTGTAGAAGTGCACGATGACCCGAGCGGCGCCGGCCAGGGCCGCGTATGTGCGCTCGATGAGCTCGGGCCTGCACTGGGTCAGGACCTGGATCGTGACGTCCTCGGGGATGAGCTCGCGTTCGATGAGCTGGCGAATGAATTCGTAGTCGGGCTGCGACGCGGCCGGAAAGCCGACCTCGATCTCCTTGAAGCCCATCGCGACCAGCACGTTCCAGAGCTGCAGCTTGCGCGCGGGATCCATCGGATCGATGAGCGCCTGATTCCCGTCGCGGAGGTCGACGGAGCACCAGAGCGGCGCGCGATCGATCGCGCGGTCAGGCCACGAGCGGTCGGGTAGCCCGCCCGGCAGGGGCCGGAACGGACGGTATTTCCCGAACGGCATCGTGGCCATGTCCTAGATCCACATCGGCAGGTCGGCGTCGGGGTGCCGGTACGCCTCGACGCAGATCGTCATGAGCTGGATGTCGGTGAGCTCCTCGGGCACGAAGCCATAGCGCGTGACGAGCGCGTGGGCACGCCCGAGCTGCTCGTCACCGAACCGCATGCCGAGGCGCGCGAGCCGCTCGCGGAACGAGTCCATTACGCCACCCCCGCCGGCTCGCGCTTCGGTGTGGCGGGCTGGCCGAACTCGCGCTTCGGCAGCCACGGCATCATCGAGCGCAGCGACCGGCCGACCCGCTCGATCTGCGAGTCCTGCTCCTTCGCCCTCGTCGCGAGCAGCTCCGGCGAGCCGGCGCGGGCCTCCGCGATCCAGCGCTTCGCGAAGCTGCCGTCCTTGATCTCGGCCAGCACGTCGCGCATGGTCTGCCGGACCCGAGCGTCGATGACGCGCTTGCCCGACACGTAGTCGCCGTACTCGGCCGTGTCGCTCACCGAGTAGCGCATGTACGAGAGCCCGCCCTCGTACATGAGGTCGACGATCAGCTTCATCTCGTTCAGGCACTCGAAGTACGCGATCTCAGGCTGGTAACCGGCCTCGACGAGGGTATCGAAGCCGGCCTTCACCAGCTCGGAGATGCCACCGCAGAGGACGGTCTGCTCACCGAAGAGGTCGGTCTCGACCTCCTCGGCGAACGTGGTCTCGATCACGCCCGCACGGGTCGATCCGACGGCCTGCGCGTAGGCGAGCGCGGTCTGCTTCGCGTGACCGCTCGCGTCCTGGTGAACCGCAATGAGCGCCGGGACGCCCTTGCCCTCGGCGAACAGCTCGCGCATCCGGTGGCCGGGCGCCTTCGGCGCGATCAGGACCACGTCGATCTCCGGCGACGCGACGATCTCCTTGAAGTGGACGGAGAACGCGTGCGCGACGACGATCGTGCGGCCGCGGCCGAGCGACGGGGCGATCTTCTCGTACACCGCGCGATGCTTGGGGTCGGGCACGAGGATGACGATCACGTCGGCGTTGCGCGCGGCGTCGGCGACCTCGCGGACGTCGAAGCCGTCGCGCTCGGCGGTCGCCCAGCTCTTGCTCCCCTCGGCGAGCCCGATCACGACGGCGTGCCCGCTGTCGCGCAGGTTCAGGGCGTGGGCGTGGCCCTGGCTCCCGTAGCCGATCACCGCGATGGTCTTCCCTTTGAGGGCCCGGGGGTCCGCGTCCGTGTCGTAGTAGATGGTGGCCATCTCTTCCTCCTGGTTTCCTACCGCTCTTCGTGGACCTGCGCGTTGCGAACGTCGATGAGCGACGCGAACTGCTTGAGTGCGAGCGCGGCTTCTGTGGGGACGGCGCCCGCCTGGATGCGGACGGCCCACTGTCCATCACCGGCTGCGTCCGCTCGGAACGACCGCAGGCCGAGCCGCCTGCGGCGCACGACCGAGAGCACGCGCTCGATCGCGCCGGGCACAGCATCGACGGTGAGCTCGAAGGTATGCGGGACGTCGCTCATCCGAGCGGCTCCTCGATGAGGTCGGCGTTCGCGCCGCCGGGCGGCACGATCGGCCACACGTTCGCTTCGCGCTCGATCCGGATGTCGAGGACGACGGGCCCGCGATGGGCCTTCGCCCGCGCGAGCGACGGACCGAGATCGGCTCGCCGCTCGACGCAGAGGCCGAGCACGCCGTACGCGTCCGCGAGCTTCACGTAGTCCGGGCTGCTGATCGGTGTCTGCGAGATCCGGCCGTCGTGGAACAGCTGCTGCCACTGCCGGACCATGCCGAGATAGCCGTTGTTCAGGATCGCGAGCTTCACCGGCGTCTGCTCCTGGACCGCGGTCCCGAGCTCCTGGATCGTCATCTGCGCACCGCCGTCGCCGGCGATCGCCCAGACCTCGGAGACCGGACGGCCCATCTGCGCGCCGATCGCCGCCGGCAGCGCGTAGCCCATCGCGCCCAGGCCACCCGACGTGAGGAACCGGTCGGGATACGTGAGGCGCAGGTGCTGCGCCGCCCACATCTGATGCTGACCCACATCGGCGACGAAGTACGCGTCGTCATTGGCGGTCTCGCGGATCGCGCGGACGACCAGGCGCGGCGGCAGCTCGACGCGGTCCTCGTAGGCCGCGAGGCGCGGACGCGCGCGCGCGGCCGCGAGCCGTCCGGACCACTCCGGCCGCGACATCCGGTCGAGTCGCGCGGCGAGCGCGAAGAGCACGGCACCCGCGTCGGCGACGATGCCGACGGCGGTGGGGACGTTCTTGCCGATCTGCGTCTCGTCGAGGTCCGCGTGGATGATCTTGGCCTTCGGCGCGAACGCGCTGATCTTCCCGGTCACCCGGTCGTCGAAGCGAAGCCCGACCCCGAGGATCACGTCGGCCTCGTTCACCATCCGGTTCGCGTTCGCGCTGCCGTGCATCCCGAGCATGCCGCCGGCGAGCCGGTGGTCCTCCGGCAGCGCGCCGATCCCGAGCAGGGTCGTCACGACCGGAATGTCGAGGCGCTCGGCCAAGGCCAACAGCTCGCCGTGCGCGCGCCCGAGGCGCACGCCATGGCCCGCGATGATCAGCGGCCGCTGCGCCGATGCGAGGAGCGCCGCGGCTCGATCGAGCTCGCTGGGGTCCGCGCCGGCCGGTGACGCGGCCGGTGCGGTGGGCCGTGACCGCGCCGCCGTGGTGCCGAGCTGGATGTCCTTCGGGATGTCGACCAGGACGGGGCCGGGCCGGCCGGCGCGTGCGACGTCGAACGCCCGATGGATGGTCGGCTCGATGTCCTCGACCCGTTCCACGAGGTACGAGTGCTTCGTGACCGACCCGACCATGCCGAGGACGTCGGTCTCCTGGAACGCGTCGCGTCCCATGATCGCCGTTGAGACCTGGCCGGTGATGGCGACCATCGCGACGCTGTCCATGTAGGCGCAGGCGAGGCCGGTCACGAGGTTGGTCGCGCCCGGTCCCGACGTGGCGATGCACACGCCGACACGACCCGTGGCCCGCGCGTACCCGTCGGCCATGTGGGCCGCGCCCTGCTCGTGGCGCACGAGGACGTGATGGACGCGGGGGTGATCCGGCAACGCGTCGTAGAGCGGAAGGCAGGCGCCACCGGGATAGCCGAACGCGACATCGGCGCCCGCGTGCTCGAGCGCGCGCCAGACGAGGTCGGCGCCGCGCTGCACGACGGCGCTCGCCTCGGGCATCGCGGCCTTCGTCAGTGTCGCCATCGCGTCGCCTCCTGCTCTTCCTTTTGGGTACGAAAGAGGCCTCCCGTTGCCGGGAGGCCTTTGCTTTGCTCGTGTTCTGTGGTGTGTGCCGCTAGCCTCCCAGCCGTCTCCCATCGCCCTCAATAAGGACGATGCCAATAACGACGACGAGGACGAGGCGCTGCATCTCGATGACGGACGATGCGTGGCGAACCCGAGGCGCGTCAATCCTCTTCATCGAAGTCGGTGCACTGTGCACAGTCCTATGACTCATGACGCGAGCTCGCGCAGCGCATTCTGGCCCAGCACCGCGAGGTACAGCTGCACGCGCTGATCGGCGTCTTCGAGATCGGCTCCAGTGAGGTCTGCGATCCGCCGGAGGCGCTGACGCACGGTGTTGCGGTGCAGGAATAGGGCGCGGGCCACGGCGTTCACGCTACCGTGCGCGCGGAGGAACTCCTCGAGGGTGCGCAGCTCGTCACGCTGCGCGCTTTCGGCCAACGGTCCGAGCACGGCCCGGCAGAACGCGCGGATCTCGGCAGTGGGCCGGCCGAGGACGAAGCAGTACGGCCCGAGGTCCTCGAACGCGGTCAGCTGTCCGGACCCGTTGAGCGCGCGCCCGACCCGCACAGCCTGCTCGGCGTGGAGAGCCGCGAGCCGGATCGACCGCTCCGGGTCCCGAGGGCCGCCCAGGCCGGCGGACACCGTCGGGTCACCGAGCCGGTCGGCCTCCTCGCGCCGCAGCGACTCGGCGACGCTGCGGACATCCGCATCCGGAAGGACGCGGAGCACCACCGATCGCGCGGCCGCGTGTCGGTCGCCGCGCTCCTCGCCGAGGAACGCTACGACGTAGGTTCGCGGTCCTGGACCGTCCATGCCCCGACGCTCAGACCCAGGCCGGCAGGTCGACGTCAGGCCTGCGATACGCCTCGACGCAGATCGTCATGAGCACGAGGTCAGTGAGGGAGCCGTGATGCGGCGCGTGCAGGTGCACGATCCGCTCGGCATCCTCAAGGCGCTCGCCCTCGAGGTGCATGCCCAGTCTCGCCAGTCGCCGTGCCAGCTCGCGTCGCGCGTCCATGGCCTTGCTTCCTCCGGAAACTGAAAAGACCTCCCATGTCCTGGGAGGTCTCCTGCGGGTTCCGGCTTCGGTGTTCGCTACGCGGTCTCGGTGCGCCTCCCAGCGTCGTTCGTGCCCCCGATAAGGAGCTCAATAACGATGATGTGGAGGGCGAGGGACCGCATCGCCAGAAC
>DATCQC010000022.1:0-1690 GCA_036569685.1 Candidatus Limnocylindria bacterium
AGCTACACCTGTGCGGTGGCGACGCTCGCGTCGCTGCACGGCGAGGACACCGCCTGGCTGCCGGCTGCGGTCGAGGAGGCGCTGCGCGCGGATGTCCGCGCCGACAAGCAGGAGCGGATCATCGTCGCGGGCGCGGGCCGCGACTGGCCGACCGCGCAGGAAGCGGTGTTGAAGCTGCGCGAAGGCGCGTGGATCGCCGCCGAGGCGTACGAGACCGAGCAGCTCCTGCATGGGTTCCTCGCGGCGGTCGACGAGTCCGTGCGCGCGTATGTGCTCGAAGGCGAGGGGCGCGCTGCGCAGCGCGCGCACGACGCGGTCGCTGCGCTCGAGGCGCTTGGCTGCGAGACGACGCTCGTTCAGACGCGCCACCCCGTCGTCGACATCGTGCAGTTCCAGCTCCTGACGCTCGCGATCGCGGATGCGCGGGGCATCGACCCCGATCCGATCCGCCGCACGCCGGGCTCCCCGTGGGCGGTCGCCGGCGGTGAGCCGTATCCGAATACTTAGCGCGCGATCTTGCCGAGCGCGTCGAGCAGCCGCGCGACCTCGTCCGTGGTGTTGTAGTGGACGATTCCGATGCGCACCGCACCGTCGTCCAGGCCGAGCCGCTGCATGATCTCGATCGCGTAGTAGTTGCCGTCCCAAACCGCAAAGCCGCGCTCGCCGAGCCGCTCCGCGGCGTCTCGTGGCGTGAGCGACTCGTGCCGGATCGCGAACGTCGGTACGCGGCCTTCCATCGTCGGCGCGCCGTAGAGGCGCCAGCGCAAAAAAGGCCAGACCAAGTTGAAATCGGACCAGACCATGAAGTTGAAATTGACCCCGCAGTGCATCCGTAGTGCATCGCGTGCGACCGAAACAGCGCGCGTCGCAAAGCCGTGAGACCGAAACCGTGGGAACACCCAGAAGTCAAGCGCGCCGATCTCCGGAGTCAAGACCCGCACCTCGATGCCACCGGCGAATGACGCTTCTGTCCGAATCGCGAGGAGAAGTGAGCGCCGACCGTCCGGTTCTTGATCCACGACCGTGACAGCAAGTTCACGGCGGCCTTCGACGAGGTGTTCCGCTCCGAAGGCATCCGGACGATCCGCACACCCGTACGCGCACCGCGCGCGAACGCGTTCGTCGAACGGTAGGTCGGCAGTCCGTCGCGAATGCCTCGACCGGATCCTGGTCGTGAACCGACGGCACCTCGAACGCGTCCTCCGGGTCTACATCCGTCACTACAACGAACATCGCCCGCACCGCTCTTTGGACCAGCGACCGCCGATCGAGGAACCGCCGCCAGGGTCAGAGACCGACGGCGAGCTCGGCCATGTTCGGCGCCGAGACCTGCTCGGCGGCCTCATCCACGAGTACAAAGCCGCAGCGTGATACCGCAGATCGGGTTTCCGGCACCCTCAGGTCGACCTTTACCATGCGCTGCGAAAGTATTGCGGTGGGTTACCGCCGGTTGCCGATCGCCTCATTTGAGCCGTTTTCGAGCGTAGCCATTTGCGATCGGTTGCGATCGGTTGCGCCCGCTTGGCTCCATAAACGCTCCACGAGTTTCCAGGCCATGCTTCGTCCTTGGATCTTCGTGTGGGCTTGATCGTGCTCGCGCCGGAATGGCTCCGGGCCGACGATGATGTGAGATCAGCGGGGCGGCCCGCTCGTCCCACGCACGACGAGGTCGAGCGGCAACGTCTCGACG
>DATCQC010000023.1:0-5380 GCA_036569685.1 Candidatus Limnocylindria bacterium
TCGGGAAGCGCGCTGGTTCCAATCCAGTCGCGTGACTCCAACGAGCCGAGGAACTTCTGGGTCTCCTCGACGACCTTCTCCTCTTCGCCGCCGATGAACGGGACGACGTTGTCGAGCACGTCGAGCGATGGGACGCCGGGATAGCCGGCGCCCGAGATGGACTGCATCGTCGTGACGAGCAGCTGCTCGATCCCGAAGTCGCGGTGCAGCGGCGCGATGGCCAGCGTGAGGTGGATGGCCGTGCAGTTGCCGTTCGTGACGATCGAGCCGGTCCAGCCCCGTGACTCGCGCTGCTTGACAAGCGCCTTCACGTGCTCGAAGTTCACCTCGGCCAGGAGGTTCGGCACGTCCGCATCCATTCGATGCGTGCTCGCGTTGCTGAACACGTGGTGGCCCGCCTTCGCGAGCGCGGCCTCATGTTCCACGGCCGCGTCGGTCGGCAGCGCGCTGAAGCAGAGGTCAGCGTCGACGTCGGCCCGGGTGGGCTCGAGCTTCAGGTTCGCGACCGACTCCGGCATCGGCTCGGGCAGGTGCCAGTGCACCGCGTCGGCGTAGCGCTTGCCGGCGCTGCGATCGGAGGTGGTGAGCGCGGTCAGCTTGAACCACGGGTGATCGGCCAGCAGGCTGATGAACCGCTGCCCGACCGTGCCCGTCGCGCCAAGGACCGCGACGGTCCGCTGCTGCGTGACGTGTGCCATCTCGTCAAAGTGTGACGCATCCGTGGCGCGGGCTAGCATCGGGCCGTGCCTGGTACCGCGGCTTCGACCGGATTGGCCGGCGAGCGGCGCATCGTGACGGTGCTCTTCTGCGACCTCAAAGGCTCGACCACGCTCGCGGAGTCGCTCGATCCCGAGGCATGGGCAGAGCTCGTGGACGGGGCGTTCCGGGCGCTGCGCGGGCCGATCGACCGGTACGAGGGCACCGTCGCGCGAGTGATGGGTGACGCGATCCTCGCCTACTTCGGCGCGCCGGTCGCGCACGAGGACGATCCCCGGCGCGCGATCCTGGCCGCGTTCGAGATGCGCCGCGAGCTTGCCGCGTATCAAGCATCGCTCCCGGCTGCCCGCACCGCCGACCTCGCGATCCGCATCGGCATCAACACCGGGCTGGCCGTCGTCGGTGATAGCGGCGGTCAGGGCATCGAGTACACGGCGCTCGGCGACGCGGTGAACGTCGCCGCGCGGCTCCAGACCGCGGCGCCGATCGGTGGGATCGTCGTCGGCGCTGCGACCGAGCGACAGGTGCGTGACGCATTCGAGCTGCGGCCGCTCGGCCCGCTCGAGCTGAAGGGCCGCGCGGCCCCGGTCCTCGCGTTCGAAGCGCTGCGGCTGCGCGAAGGGACACGCGCCGTCCACACGGTCGCGCTCGTGGGCCGCAAGACCGAGATCGAGGTCCTTCGCGAGGCCGCCGCAGAGGTGCATGCCGGTGTCGGCCGCGTCGTCGCGATCGTCGGGGACTTCGGCCTCGGGAAGACCCGCCTGCTCGAGGAGGTGCGGACCGAATGGGAGCGCCTGGGCGGTGGGCCGTGGAGCGACGCGCGCGCCCAGTCGTATGGTGGCGCGACGCCGTACCTCCTGCACCGGCAATCCATCTTCGACGCGTGCGGCGTCCGGTCCGAAGACCCACCTGCGGTCGTGCGCGAGCGCGTGCTGACGGCGTTCACCCGGCTGGGCCAGGATGCCGAGGCGATCGCGACCCTCGAGTGGATGCTCGGGATCCAGCCCGAAGCCGAGCTGCCCCCGCCGGCCGAGGTCCTGCGCGACCGGATCGTACGCACGATGCAGGCGCTGCTGCGGCGCCGGTCGGCCGAAGGACCGAGCGTCGCCGTGTACGACGACCTGCACTGGGGCGATCCCGCGTCCGTCGACCTCATCGGCGAGCTCTTCGCAGTCGCGGAGGACACGCCGATCCTGTTCCTCTGGACGATGCGGCCCGAGCGCGAGTCCGCGGCCTGGCGGTTGAAGGAGCGAGCCGCTCGCGATTACCCGCACCTCTTCCACGAGCTCGACGTCGCGCCGCTCGATACGAGCGCGTGCCGCATGCTCCTTGAGTCGCTTCTTCCCGGGGCTCGGTTGCCGGAGCCGCTGGTCGCGCGGGTGCTCGACCGCGCAGAGGGGAACCCGCTCTTCGTCGAAGAGCTCGCCCGCGCGATGGAGGACCAGGGGGTCGTGCGCCGAGAAGGCGACACCGTGGTGTCCGGGGCGATCGACGACCTGCGGCTGCCCGAGACGGTGCAGGGCATCGTCGCGGCGCGGATCGATCGGCTCGATCCGGACACGAAGCGCACTCTGCAGCTTGCGTCGGTCATCGGGCGGACCTTCGACTATGACGTGCTACGAGAGATCGATGAGCTGGATGGTCTGGACCGGCGGCTCCTCGCATTGCAGCGCGGCGAGCTGATCCGTGAGCTGCAGCGCGAGCCTGATCGCAAGTTCGCGTTCCGGCATGCGCTGACCCAGGAGGCGGCCTACGAGTCGCTCCTGCAGCGTCGCCGGCGTGACATCCATCGTCTCGTCGCCGAGACGCTCGAGGTGCGCCACCAGGCGCGGCAGGAGGAGTTCGCCGGGATCATCGGGCGGCACTTCGCGGACGCGGCGGACCCGCGCGGCGTCGGATACCTGCGCATCGCCGGCGATCGCGCGCTCCGCGTGCACGCCGTCGACGACGCGATCGAGAACTACCGCGCGGCAATGGCGCTCATCACACCCGCGACCGAGTCCGAGGTCGTGACCGCTGTCGCCATCGGGCTCGGCCGGGCCTACGAGTTCCACGGCCGCTACGACGAAGCGCTCGCGACCTACGAGGCGCTCGAGCAGCAGGCGCGGCTCAGGGAGTCCGCGTCGATGGAGGCCGTGGGCCTCACCCAGCGGATCATCATCACGGCCACGCCGACCAGCCGTCGAGACCTTCCGCAGGCCCGCTCGTTGCTCGAGCGCGCCATGCCGCTGGCCCAGCGCGGCGGCGATCCGCGCGTGCAGGCTCGCCTTGGGTGGGCGCATATGCAGGTGGAGACCTGGAGCCGCAACGCCGCGCAGGGCGTTATCGCCGGGAAGGAAGCGGCCCGCCTGGCACGCGAGCACGACCTCCCCGACGTGCTGGCCCTCACGCTCAACGATCTCGCGCGGACGATCATGAGCGTCGGCCGCGTCGAGGAAGCCACCCCGTATCAGGACGAGGCCATCACCTTGCTGCGCCAGCTCGGCGACAAGCCGATGCTCGCCGACGCCCTCGGATCCCGGGCGCTCGCGGCCATCGGCGCCGACGATCTGGAGACCGCGGTCATTGCCGCCGCGGAGGCGCGCTCGATCGCGGACGAGATCCACAACGACTGGTCGCGTTCATTCGCCGACATGAACGCGGGGCGGGCACGTGCCGAGCAGGGCGATCTCGGTATGGGGATCGAGCTCTTGCGGTCCGCCGCGGTACACGGCGACCGCGCCGGCTTCATGATCGCGCGGGTCGGCGTGCGGGCAGAGCTCGCGCGGCTCCACTGGGAGGCCGGCGACCCGGCCGCGGCCGCGGAGGAGACCGCTACGGCGCTCCGGATCGCCACTGAAGAGGGCTCGGACCTCGCCCTCTGGGCGGCGGCGCAGGGCGTGTGGATCGCGTTCGAGAGCGACGACACCGCGGCGGCCGAGGGCTGGCTCGAGATCATCCGGCAGCACGAGGACCAGCTGGACGGCGCGCCCCAGTACATCCCTCTCGCGATTGGTGTCGCTCGGCAGCTTCTGGCTGGCGACTACGACGCGGCCGCGGCCACTGCGAGAGCGGTCCGCGAGGATCAGAACGGCAGGGTCTTCAACATGATGATGGGCGACTGGTACTGGTTCGAGGCCGAGGCGCTGCGGCGTGCGGGCCGCGCTCGGGACGCGCAGCGCGTCATCGAAGCGGGCATGGCGGCATATCTCGCCCACGGGATGCACCGCAGCCGCTGGCGGCTCGCACGCCTGCTCACGCGCATCGCGCGGGACGACGGCGACCCGAAGCTCGCCGAGCAGGTCCTGCGCGACACCGCGGACTCGCGGGAGCGGATCGCCCGATCGTTGGCCTCGCTCGGCCTTCGCGACGCGTTCCTCGAGGGCATCCGGTCCGCGGTGCCGGCGCCCGCGCCGGTCGCGTCCTCCTAGGACTCGTGGAACTCCTGGTGGATCGCTCGCACCGCGTTCTCGCGATCCTTCTCCGAGACGACGAGCGAGATGTTCAGCTCGCTCGACCCCTGGGCGATCGCGATCACGTTCACTTTCGCGCGGCCGAGCGCCCCGAACAACCGGGCGGCGACGCCCGGAGTGCCGCGCATCCCCTCCCCCACTGCTGACACGATCGCCACGGGCGCCTCGATCGCGACCTTCTCCACATCGTGGCGCGCGAGCTCCTGCGAGAACATCTTCCGTAGCGCGGTCTCGAGCCGTTTGATCGAGTCGCTCGGGACGACCAGGCAGATGGAGTTCTCGCTCGAAGCCTGGCTGATCATGAGCACCGAGATCTTCTCGGCCGCGGTCGTGTCGAACACCCGGGCCGCGAACCCGGGCACACCGCTCATCCCGGCGCCCTGGACGGTCACGAGACCGAGCCCGGCGAGCGAGGTCGTCGCCTTCACGACCGTGTGGTCGCGCGGCGTGGACGCGGTGATCGTCGTGCCCGGATCATCCGGCGCGAACGTGTTCAGGATCCGCACCGGGATCCCGGCCTCGACCGCGGGGAGGACCGTCCGCGGGTGGATGACCTTCGCACCGAAGTACGAGAGCTCCGCCGCTTCGGCGTAGCTGATCGCCGGCAGCGGCCGCGCGTCTGGGACGATGCGCGGGTCCGCGCTCATGACGCCGCTCACGTCGGTGTAGATGCGGCACTCCGCGGCCCCGAGCGCCGCCGCGAGCACCGCGGCGGAGTAGTCGGAGCCGCCGCGCCCGAGCGTCGTCGTGACGCCATCGACCGTCGATCCGACGAACCCCGTGATGACCGGCACCGTCCCGTACCGGATGCGCGGCACGAGCTGGCTCTCGATCCGGTCGCGGGTGATCTCGAGGAGGGGGTTCGCGTGACCGAACGCGTCGTCGGTCACGACCAGGCCTTCGGCCGACAGCGCCTCGGCGGCGATGCCCTTCGCGTTGAGCACGGCGGCGACGATCGGCGCCGAGACGCGCTCGCCGTAGGACAGGATCGAGTCGAGCGAGCGCGTGCTGCACTCGCGGAGGAGCGCGACGCTCCGGAGGAGCGCGATCGTGCGGTCCGTGAGGTCGACGATCTCCGTGAGCGCTGAGGCGCCGTTGACCCCGACGAGGTCGGCGATGAGGTTGCGGTGCTGCTCGGACAGTCGCTCGATGGTCTGCTGCGCGCCCGAGGCATCGCCGCCGGTCGCCTGCTCCGCCGCCTTCACGAGCGC
>DATCQC010000024.1:0-30457 GCA_036569685.1 Candidatus Limnocylindria bacterium
GGACGCGAGGACGAGGTTCTTACCGGCCGCTCTCGATCGCTCCTTCGGCCGCGATGGCCGCGGCGCGCAGGCGGCGATGATCGGGATGCGTCAACACCACGGTGCGGCGGTAGAAGATCGCGAGCACCCCGAGTGCCGTGCCATCCGACGAGATGATCGGCGCGAATGTGGCGGAGCTCGAGTCGGCGACGAGGTCGTCGCTGGACGACGTCTCGACGATCCGCGCCTCGCGGAGCGATCGCGCGAGCGCGGGCAGGCCCAGGAACGTCCGCTCGGCATCGAAGTCGCTGACCCCGACCGTGCTGACCACACGGACGCGGCGCCCGGGGCCCGAGATCGCGAACAGCATCGCGGCGTCGCAACCGAGCGCCGCTCGTGTCCTGCGCACCACGTCGTCCGCGCTGAGAGTCGCTCCGGTGGCCTCGCCGAGGAGCCGGTCGGCGCGGCGCCGGCCCCCGATCGGCCGGAGTGCGCCGGCTCCGGCGAGCATCGCCGCGATGACGATCGCGCCGAGGGCGCTCCCGCCGAGCATCAGCGCTGTTTCGCCGGTCGGGAGCGCTCCAGCGGTCGCCGATACGACGACCAGATACACGGCGATGGCCGCGAGCACGATCCCGAGCCGCCCGAACGGCAGGCGCGGGCGAGCTGGCCGAAGGCGCGCGACCGTCGCGAGCCGGACCGTGGTCGACCGTTCGCCTCGCCGGACCTGACGAAGCGTCTCGAGCAGGGTGGCGTCACCGCCGTCCTTGCTCACGACCGCGCTCGCCCCCAAGGCCCGCGCTTCGTCGCTGATCGCGGGCGACAGCGTGAACATCACGATCCGCGTCCCCGGAAGCTCCTGGCGAAGGGCCGGTAGGAGCTCGATCCCGTTCATTCCGGGCATCTCGTTGTCGAGCAGGATGATGTCCGGGCTCAGCGTGCGCGCGAGCACGAGCCCTTCCTCACCGTTGGCCGCCTCACCGACGGTCTGAAGGCTCCGGTCCGTCGCGACCAGCGCCCGGAGCCCCTCGCGGACCGCCGCGCTGTCATCGACGATGAGCACCCGGCTCGCGATGTCGAGGTCCGGCCGATCCGCCGCTTCCGCCATCATCAGATGATGGCATCAACCGCCGGATCGCTCGGCCGTGGCTCGGACTTCGCGAAGCTCTGGGCCGGATTCACGATCGCGGTCGTCGGGAGCCAGGTCACGGTCCTCGCGCTACCGCTCACCGCGGTCCTCGTCCTCGGCGCCGGGGCGACCGAGACCGGCCTGCTCGTCGCGTTTCGGATGGCGCCGTCGCTCGTCGTCGGATTGTTCATCGGCGCGTGGGTCGATCGGCTCCCGCGCCGGCCGATCCTCGTCCTGTCGGACATCGGGAGCGCGATCGTCATCGGCTCGATCCCGCTCGCGGCAGGGCTGGGCCGGCTCGGCCTGACGCAGCTCTATGCGGTGGCCTTCCTCGCGGGCCTGTTCGCCGTGTCCACGGAGCTCGCGCGATCGGCGCTGGTGCCGTCGCTCGTCGGGCGGCCGGCACTCGTGGCTGCGAACAGCCGGCTGCAGGCATCGAGCGCCGTCGCGCAGGTCGCCGGTCCGTCGCTCGGCGGGATCCTCGTGCAGGCGCTCACCGCGCCGACCGCGATGTTGTACGACGCCGCAAGCTTCCTGGTCTCGGCGACGTTCCTTGTCCGCATCCGGGTCCGCGAGACGGTGCGGCCACGCGAGCCCGATCGGAGCATCTGGCACGAGATCACGGAAGGCATGCGTTGGATGCGCGACCACGAGATCGTGTTCCGCTGTGTCATCGCGATCGCGCTCGCGAACATCGAGTGGTTCGCGGTGCAGGCGATCATCGTCGTGTACGCGACGCGCGAGCTCGGCCTGCCACCCGCGCTGCTCGGCCTCTCACTCGCGGCGATCGGTCCGCTCAGCCTCCTCGGGGCCGCGCTCGCGGGGCCGCTGACGAGGCGGTGGGGACTCGGACCGGTGATGATCGCAGCGCTGTTCCTCGAGACGCTCAGTCGGCTCGTGCTCCCATTCGCGGCCGGCCCGCCCCTCGAGGCCGCGGCGGTGGTCATGGCTTCGCAGGCGCTGCTCGGCCTGACCGTCCCGTTGTGGACCATCGGCTCCAGCAGCCTGCAGCAGGCGGTCACGCCGGAACGGCTGCTCGGCCGGGTGACCGCGGCGACGCGATTCATCTCGTTCGGCGTCGCGCCGCCGAGCGCGTTCGCCGCAGGCATCCTTGCGGATCACATCGGCATGCGGGTCACACTGTTCGCCTCGGGGCTCATCGCGGCGGTCGCGTTCCTCTACCTGCTCGCGTCGCCCGTGCGACGCTTCCGCCACCCCGAGGCGGTCGTGGAACCTGCCGTCGATATCCTCCGCCCGTGAACGTCCGGCTGGATCACGTCGTCATCGCGGTGACCGATCGCCGCCGGGCTGATGCCTTTTACCGCGACGTCGTCGGTGCGGAGATCGTGGAACGCGACGGCCGCGCGTTCTACCGCATCGGCGAGCAGCAGCTGAACGTGCACGCGACCGGTGTCTCGCCCGCCGCCGTCGCGCGCATCCCGGTGGCTCCGGGGAACAGCGACCTGTGCTTCGAATGGCCAGGCCCGATCAGCGATGCGATCACGCATCTGGCGCGAAACGGCGTCTCGATCGAGGCCGGGCCGCTGCGCCGTCACGGCGCGCGCGGTGAGGGCACGAGCGTGTACTTTCGCGACCCCGACGGCAGCCTGCTCGAGTTCATCACCTATCGGGACTGAGCACGGATGCGCTTGGCCGGGGTGCCTTTCGGGGTGCCCGGGGGCGGCGGGATCGCGCCGTAGAGCTTCGCGAGCTGCGCGGGCATGATGTGCGACGGCTCGTCCTCGAAGATCGCGGTCGTCCGCTCGAGGGCTCGGGCGACGAGGCCGCTGCAGATGAGCTGGCCGTTGAAGCCGAAGCTGAGCTTCGCCCCGGTCACGAGCGACAGCGCGATGCTCACGATCGTCGCCCACCCGTAATGCTGGCCGACGCACCGTTCCGCGAACACCGCGGCCTCCGCTCGGTCCTCGGCGGATGCGGTGATGCGCACGACCGTGTACTGGGTCGGGTCATAGTCCGAGATGGAGCGGCGCTCGACACCGCTCCCGAGTGCCTCGACGATCGCACCGCCGCTCGTGACCACGAGCGCCGCGTGATTCCAGTACGTGTACGGACGATCCGCGCCGTGGAAGCGGAGCTGCTGCCCGAACCGGATGAGCTGGCTGAACAGCTCAGCGCCGTGGGTGAGGATGAAGTCACCGGGCTCCGGATCTGCCGTCCGCTCGCCGGGGGCGTGATGTTCGATCGCACGCGCGTGGTTCTGGCCGACCTCGCCGGTCATGGCGCGCGTGGTCTGCGGACCGGCCCTACCGCGGCGCGCCCGGCGGCGGCCGCCACTTCGACTTTTCTTGGCCGGGGCGGCCTCCGTACTTCGGGTCGGGCACGACCTCGCGGCCCTCTTTGCTCTTCCGGGCCCGGCTCGTCACGCCGACCTCAGGATCCTGCCGGCCGATCTTCTGCGCGCCCTTGAGTGCGCGCTTCGTCGGAGGCTTCTTCTTGTCCAGATGCTTGTCGGCGCGCGTCTTCCCAGCTCGCTTCACGGCGCGACTGTGCTCGCGCGGCCGTCGCGGCGCAAGCGCCTCGTTCGGTCAGCCGCGCCGGATCGCAAGGTGCAGCCCGCCGAGTGTCAGCGCGAGCGCGGAGAGGCAGAGCCCGAGGGTCGACACGCCGCTCGACTGCATGACGACGCCGATCCCCGCGGGGAGCACCGCGCCGCCGATCATGCCCGCCGCCACCTGGTAGCCGATCGCGCGCGGCGCCCTGTCCCGGCCCACCCGGCGTGGCGTGAGATAGAGGAGCAGCGGCACGAACACGGACAGCGACGCCCCGATGCACGGCAGCGCGATGAGCGCGGCGATCGGTGGCGGCAGCAGCCAGAACGCGACAGCGCTGACGAGCGCGCCGCCGACGCTGAGATCGAACAGCCGCGTCGGGCCGATCCGATCACCGAACAGCGCGAGGCCGATCCGGCCGGCAGCGAGCGCGGACCAGTACAGGAACACCGCGAGACCCGCGATCTCCTCGGTCAGCGCGCGATCGGCGGTGAGGCGCGTGAAGCTCCACTGCCCAGCCCCGAGCTCGATCCCGACATACACGAACAGGAGCGCCATACCCGTGACGATCGTGCGGCGTGGGCTCGCGCTGGTCGCCGGCGCGTCGTCGCGCTCGGGTGCCCCGCCGAGGTCGACGCGCGCGAGGTACGTGGCGACCGCGAGGACCACGAACGCGATCGATGCGACCGCGTATCCGAGCCGCCACGAACCGGTCGCCACGAGGACCGTGCCGATGAGCACCGGGCCGAGCGTCGCGCCGAGCGCCCACGACGCATGCAGCGCGCCCATGAAGCGCACGCCTCGCTTGAGCGCGGCCTCCATGTTCACGGCCGCGTCGAGCAGTCCGAGGCCCGCGCCGAGGATGGCGGCCGCAGCGATGATGGCCGGCCAGGTGTCCGCGAGCGCGAAGAGCGCCAGGCCTCCGGCTGCGAGCGCCGTGGGCACGACCAGCAGCGCGGTCGTGCCGATCCGCTCGCGTACCGCGCCCGAGAGGCCGCTCGAGCCGAACTGCGTGAGCGTCATCGCAGCGAGCAGGACACCAAGCCCTGCGAGTGGCGCATCCATTGCGGCGCGAATGGACGGCCATGCGATCCCGAGCATGCCGGTCGGCAGTCCGAGAACGACGAAGCCGCTGAACGCGACAGCGGCGGTCCGCATGCGCATCACGCGAGACTAGGCTCGTTCGGTGATCGAGCGACCGTGGGATGAGTGACTGAGGCGTTGCGTCCGGCGCGAGTCATGCGTTAGATGGGCGTGCGGGTGGTGGTGCGCGTTCTTTCGATCGTCCTTTTGTCCGCGACCCTGGCCGCTTGCTCGGCTGGGAGCGTCACACGCGACGCGACGTCGACGATCCACTACACGCCTGAACCGACGGTCGCGCCGTCATCGACTCCCGCTCCGACCGCGAGTGCCGCGCCGACGCCGAACTGGACCGCGGCGCCCGTCATCGCCAATGACGCGGCGAGCCTTGCCACGCAGTTCGTGATGGTCGAAGCGCTCATCCACGATCCCTCGGCCACGGCGGACCAGCTCGCCTGGGCCGGCCACGCCGAGCAGCTCGACATCTCGCGGCTGGCCGACTACCCCGAGTGGACCGACCAGGTCCTCGCCGCGTTGCCGCCCACGCCGAAAGCGACGATCACCGCCGCCATCGAAGCCGGCAAGCAGCTCCGGCAGCTGCACGCCGGCCCGATCCCGAAGAGCCTGCCGGATTGGCACATCGTCCAGCCGCCGCCGATCGCGGAGCTCATGTCCTACTACAAGGAGGCCGAGACGACGTTCGGCGTGCCGTGGTACTTCCTCGCGTCGATCAACCTCATCGAGACGCGCATGGGCCGGATCCGCGGCGACTCATCGGCCGGCGCGCAGGGCCCGATGCAGTTCATCCCGTCTACGTGGGCCAGCTACGGCGCCGGCGGTGACGTGAACAGCTATCACGACTCGATCCTCGCCGCAGCGCGCTACCTGGCGGCTGCGGGCGCGCCCGGCGACATGGACAAGGCGATCTACGCATACAACCACTCGTCGTTCTACGTGAACGCGGTCAAGGGCTACGGCGAGGCGATGCACGCCGATCCGCTCGCATACCGTGGCTTCTACGGCTGGCAGGTGTACTACCCGACGCTGGATGGCCCGATCTGGATGCCGCCCGGCTGGACGAAGCCCTAAACCGTCCCCAAGGGAACCGAACCGGCCGTCGCGGCGTTCCGCATGGCGTGAGGCAACTCGGGCTGGCGCTCGTACTCGTCCTCGGCGCCGCGTGTGGTGGCGTCGGAAGCCCGCAGCCCTCGGCATCGCCGACGCCGATCCCACCCATCGCCGGCGCCGTGCTCGTCACGCGCGCGAACGACCGTGGCACGGTCAGCGCCCGTGTCGGGGACACGATCCAGATCGCGCTTGGCAGCGACTACGAGTGGCGCGTCGATCCGCCGGACGGCGTGGTGCTCGTCCACGGCGTGCAGAACTACCTGCTCGTTCGAGGGACGCAGGCCATCTGGACAGCGGCGACGCCGGGCACGTCGACGGTGACCGCGACGGGCACGGTGATCTGCCCGAGCGGCCAGGCCTGCATCATGATCGCGCTGCTCTTCATGACGACGGTGGTCGTCGGGCCGTAGCAGGCTGGGCTACTTCCCCTTCATCCGACGTGTCTTGTTCGTCGTCGGGGCGGAGATCCGCGTGGCGGCCTTCGCGCTCCCACCGACCTTCTTCTCGCTCTCCCTGACGTGCTCGAGCTGGCGCGCGGACTTCTTGTTGTTCGCTCCACGTGGCGGCATGCCGATCACCTCCACCCGCCCAAAGGGTAGCCGCCGTCGTATCGGCGGATGCCGGATCGGTGCTGGAAGGACCTAACTCTTCTTGGTCTCGCCTTTCTTCGCGCGGGTCTTGTTCGTGGTCGCCGCGGCGATCCGCTCGGCGGTCTTCTCGCTGCGGCCCGCATTCTTCTCACTGGCCTTGATGTGCTCGTACTGACGCGTGCGCTTCTTACTCTTCACTCCGCGTGGCGGCATGTTCGCCCTCCGTGAAGCTTTTCGCCCCGCCGTTGCAGAGCGCGCGCCAGTATCGTCGGCGGATGACGGAGCGGTGCCCGTGGGCGGACGCGAGCCCGGCGATGCGGACGTATCACGACCGCGAGTGGGGCCGGCCGGTGCGCGGCGACGCGGCGCTGTTCGAGCGGATCACCCTCGAGGGCGCGCAGGCCGGCCTCTCGTGGTCGACGATCCTGGGTAAGCGGGCCGCGTACCGCGCGGCCTTCGCGGACTTCCAGCCGGAGCGCGTGGCCCGCTTCACGGCGCGCGACGAGCGGCGCCTCATGGCCGACGCGGGCATCGTCCGCAACCGGGCGAAGATCCGATCCGCCATCTTGAACGCGCGCAGGTATCTGGAGCTTCGCGACGATGTGGGCAGCGTCGCGCGCTGGCTCCGGACGTTCGACGACCCGGCCGCGCTCTCGAAGGCGCTGCGCTCGCGCGGATTCACGTTCGTCGGCCCGACGATCGCCGAGTCGATCATGCAGGCCATCGGCGTCCTCAACGGACACCTGCCGGGATGCGCGCGGGCCAGTCGGTCGCGGTCGCCGCGGACGCCGGCAGCGCGCGCGGGTGCGGCGCGCGTAGGGCGATCAGGATCGCGCTGACCACGACGGCCGCGCCGACGTAGGTCAACGCTGCCGGCTGCTCGCCCTTCACCAGGCCACCGAGGACGACCGCGATGATCGGCACCGTCACCCCGAGGAGACTCGCGTTGGACACCGACCAATGCGTGACGAGCCAGCTGAAGAGCACGAACGCGCCGAGCGATCCGGCGATCACCAGGTACAGGATCGGGAGCCACGCCGACATCGTGACCGGGATCGCATGCGACTCGCCGAGCGCCGTGCTCACCGCGAGACAGACCACGGCGCCGACCGCGGTCCCGATCGCGTTCAGCGGGATGACCTGTTGCTTCGGCGCCTGCTTGAGGAGCACGTTCGCGAGGGCTGCGGCGCTCGCCGCCCCGAAGACGGTGAGCAGGCCGGCGAATGGAACAGCGACGCCGAGCTCGCCGGCGAAGATGATCGCGACGCCGCCGATCGCGACGATGGCCGCGATCAGCTTTCGCGTGACGAGCGGCTCGACGTGGAACGCAGCCGCAAGGAGCGCGGTGGTGAGCGGCACGGTCGCGAAGAGCACGGCCGCGATCCCGCTCGGGACCGTCGTTTCGCCGATGTAGAGGAGCGAGATATTCACGCCGAGGTTGAAGAGCCCCCAGAGCGCCGCGCCGCGCAACGCCTTCCCGCGCGGCAGCGGCATCCGGAACGCGCCGGTGATCCCGAACAGGAGCACGGACGCCACGGCCAGCCGGATCGTCGCCGCCCAGACCGGGGGAGTCGTCTCGTTACCGAAGCGGATCGCGAGGAACGTGCTGCCCCAGATCAGCGCGCACGCGACGAACGTGATGGCGATGCGCATGCTCACGAAACTAGAACGCGCGACCGGCGCGGGGTGTGAGCGGACCGGGAATGTCGCCAAGGATGCGGAATCAGGGCTGGACGGAACGGTTCGGAAGCCATATATTTCGGTGACTTAACTATTCGGAAGGCGAAAGAAATGACCGCGACGGCCCCAGCAAAAGCGCCCGCTCAAGGCGACGTCCGCATCGCCAAGCAGCTCCTCGGGTTCTTCCCCTGGATCGGGCAGCTGTGGCACGCCGCGGTCCGCGAGGGCGGCGGCGGCTCCCTGGGCCGTTACAAGACGTTCGGGATCCTGCAGGGTCGCGGACCGATCCGGGCCGGTGAGCTCGCGACGCTCTGTGGGACCACTCCCTCCGCGATGAGCGAGGGCATCGAGGGCCTCGTCGAGGACGGGTATGTCCGTCGTGTGGACGACCCGACGGATCGCCGCGCGGTCATCGTGGAGCTCACCGACAAAGGCGCCGCGGAGCTTCAGCGCGTCGGCGACCTCATGACCGCCGAGCTCATCAAGCGGCTCGACCGCCTGACCGCCGAACAGAAGGTCCGCGTGCGGTCGGCGATCTCCGATCTGAACGACATCCTCATCAGCCCATCCGCGCAAAAGGAGTCTCGAATTGTCCGCTGAGATCCACGGCCGCCGGCTCGTCCTCGTCACGATCGGCATCATGCTTGCGCTCTTCCTCGCCGCGCTCGACCAGACCATCGTCGGTACCGCCTTGCCGCGGATCGTCGCCGAGCTCAAAGGACTCGACTACTACGCCTGGGTCCTGACCGCGTACCTCGTGACGTCGACGATCATGACCCCGATCTCAGGCAAGCTCGGCGACCTGTTCGGTCGCAAGCCGCTGTTGCTCATCGGGATGGTCGGGTTCGTCCTCGCGTCGGCCCTCTGCGGTCAGGCGCAGGACATGGTCCAGCTCGTCGCGTTCCGCGGCATCCAGGGCCTGTTCGGCGGCGTGCTCTTCTCGACCGTCTTCGCCGCGATCGCCGACATCTACTCGATCGAACGCCGCGCGCGGATCCAGGGCCTCTTCGGTGGCATCTTTGGCATCGCCTCGGTCGTCGGGCCCACGATCGGTGGCTACCTCACCGATAACGCCGGCTGGCGCTGGGTCTTCTACGTGAACGTCCCGGTGGGCATCGCCGCCATCCTGTTCGTGCTCTTCACGATGCCCCGCACGACCCACAACGCGACGTGGCGGGATGTCGACTTCCCCGGCGTCGCCGCTCTGACGGCGGGCCTCGCGCCGATCCTCGTCGCCTTCTCGATCACCCGCGACCACGACTGGGGCTCGCCGGAGGTCGTCGGGCTACTCGCCGTGGGCGTCGTCGTGCTCGTCGGCTTCTACTTCCTCGAGCGCCGCACCGACCACCCGATCGTGCCGTTCGAGCTGTTCAAGAACCGGACCTTCGCCGTCTCCGTCGCCGCGGGCTTCCTGGTCGCCGTCGGCATGTTCGGCGCGATCGTCTACGTGCCACTCGTCTACCAGGGCGTCCTCGGGATCCCGGCAACGAACTCGGGCCTGCTGGTCACGCCGATGATGGTCGGGCTCGTGCTCGGCAGCATCATGACCGGACAACTCATGCTCCGGATCAAGCGCTACCACTATCTCGGTACGCTCGCCACGGCGTTGCTCGTCATCGGGACGTACCTCATGTCGCAGATCTCGACCGACACGCAGCAGATCGAGATCGTCCGCAACCTCGTCATCATCGGGCTCGGTGTGGGCATCACGTTCCCGCTGTACCTGAACGCCGTCCAGTCGGCCGTCGAGCCACGATTCATCGGCGTCGTCACGAGCCAGATCCAGTTCTTCCGCAACGTCGGCGCCACGATCGGCGTCGCGGTGCTCGGCTCGTTCCTCTCGCAGCGCCTGCCGACGAACATCGCCGCGAAGATCGATGCCCTCAACCTGCCCGCGCAGGCCAAGGCGTTCGCCCCGACCGGCACCGGCAACACACAGACGCTCTTCGACCCCGCCTCGCTGGCCGCGGCTCGGGCCGCAGTGCCCGCCGCTTTTCAGCCGGTCTTCGACTCGGTCATCACCGCGGTCCGTGCCGGGCTGGCGGTCACGCTCCACGACGTGTTCCTCGCAGCGGTGTTCGCTTCGGCGCTCGCGCTCGTGGCCTCGCTGTTCCTCGAGGACGTCCCGATCCGCCGCACCCAGCGCGGCGGCGCCCGCGCCGAGGGCGTGCCCGCCTTCGGCGATTAGCCCTCGCCCCGACCCGGCCCTCGTCCGACCCGGCGCTTGATGGCAGCTTCCATCTCGCGCCGGGTCTCGCGTTCCTTGATGGTCTGCCGCTTGTCGTAGCGGCGCTTGCCCTTTGCCAGCCCGAGCTCGACCTTCGCGACGCCGTGCTTGATGTACAGGCGAAGCGGCACGAGCGTGTAGCCCTGCTGCGCGACCGAACCGGTCAGGCCGGTGATCTCGTCCCGGTGGAGCAGCAGCTTCCGAGGCCGGGTCGGGTCGTGCACCTCGAATCCGATCGCGTTCTGCCATGGCGCGATATGCACGTTCCGCAGCCACACCTGCCCGCGGTCGATCTTCGCGTAGCCGTCCGACAGGTTCGTGCGCCCGGCGCGCACGGACTTGATCTCCGTACCCGTGAGCGCGATGCCCGCCTCGAGCGTCCGGTCGATCGCGTAGTTGAAGCGCGCCTTCCGGTTGTCCGCGAGGACGAGCTCGCGCGGTGCCTCATCCTCCGCCGGCGCCTTCGGTGCGTGCGGACGATCCGAGCGCGAGCGCCCGCTGGGCTTCGTCGGTCGTTGAGTGGCCATGGCGTGAGTGAGCGTAAGGACAATGAAAAAGGCGGCGGCATCGCTGCCGCCGCCCTTTCGTTGGGTCTCGCGAAGACTCGCTAGACCGCGTTCACCTCAGTTGGATGCATTCCGGAAGCCTGAAGTGAGCAGCATTGGGTCTTCGGATTCCCAGAGCTATAGCCCACTCCACATCACCTCCTTTCTTTCGCCGCAAATCGTAGCAAAAATGAGGACACCGTCGCCGAGCGCGGAAAAAGGGACGACGAGGAGCGGCTGTGCCGCGACGAGGAGTTCCACCAGCCTTGAGCCCGCGTCGAGGAGCTGAGGCGAATGCCGAAGCTCCGAGATGCTTATCTAGGGAAGATAGGGCAGCGGGTCGACGGCGCGGCCGTTCACGATCGTCATGAAGTGCAGGTGCGGGCCGGTCGTCCACCCGGTCATGCCCTCATACGCGATCACCTGGCCGGCGCTCACGTACTGCCCGACCTGGACGATCGGCGGGTGGACGCGGTCGTCGAGATGGCCGTACAGCGTCGAGAAGTTGTTGCCGTGGGCGATGATCACGACCGTCGCCGTGTCACCCGACGCGAGGTACGGCTTGCCGACGGTCGTCACGCGGCCGGAGGCCGCGGCGACGATCGGCGAGTACATGACGTTCGCGATATCGAGCCCGTTGTGGAAGCCGCCCCATCGCGCGCCGAACGGCGAGGTGAGCACGCCGTGCAGCGGCCAGACCGGGAGCTTGCCGCCGGTGTAGGCGCCGAGCCCGGACTTCGCGGCAGCGAGCGCGGCGAGCTGCTCGTACTGCGCCTCGGCATCCTGGAGCTGCCGGTTGAGTGCCGCGGTCTGTGCGTTCTGCTGGGCCGCGGCCCCGAGCTGCGCGTTCCGCAGCGTCGCCGCGGCGTCGCGTTCGGCGGCGGTCGCGTCGATCTGGTCCTGGGCCTCCTTGATGAGCTGGTCGTAGCGCGTCTTCTGCGCCGCGAGCGCCGTCCGCTGCTGGGTGATCTGATCCTGGAGGCCGACCATCTCGGCGGCCTTCTCCTGCGTGAGGTCGACGTTCGCCGCGGCGTCGTCGCGAATGGTCTTGATCTCATTTGCGAGCTGCACGTCCTGGCGGTTGATGATGACCATCGCCTGGATGCGGCTCGCGAAGTCAGAGAGCGACTGCGATGAGAGGAGCATCTCGAGCGGGCTGATCTGCGCCTGGCGGTAGGTCGTGCGCAGATGCTTCGCGTACAGGTCCTCACGCTGCGCGAGCTGCTGGTTCTCCGCGTCGACCTGCGACTGGAGCGACGACACGAGCGCGTTCGTCTCGTCGAGCTGGAAGCTGACCAGCTGGAGCTGCTCTTCGGTGATCTGGATCTCGTAGCCGAGCTGTTCCGCCTGCGACTGCGCCGCGTTCGCCTTCGCCTGCAGGTCCTCGATCGCGGCGTTCGAGCTGTTCACGGCCGACTGGAACTGGTCGGCGGCCTGCTTGTAGCGATCGGTGTTGGCGCGGGAGACGGCGACGGCGCGTTCGAGCTCTTGCTTGCGCCTCAGAGCGTCGGTCAGCGGATCGTCGGCCGAGGCCGGGATGACCTGGCCCAGGAACAGGGCGAGGCCCGCCAGCACGACGATCGCCGTGCGAAGGCGCGTATTCCTCTTGTTCCCACCTCCCCGGCGTGCCCGGGGAGCTCCCATACCTGCCGGATGGTCGCAGGTCTGACGGTCGCTGGTCAAGCGTGAGCTCCCTTGGCGAGCTGCGAACGGACCGAGAACGACGCCCCGAAGCCGCCCACGAGGACGGCGAAGGCGAGGACCCCGGCGGCGAGCTCGATCACGAAGTTCGCGCCGAGCGAGACGGGGAGGATGTCCAGGAAGCCGACCATCGCGCTGGTCACCGGCCCCGAGGCGAGGGCCAGCACCGCGAGCGCGACGACCGCGCCGAAGGTGCCGACGAGGATCCCTTCGAGGATGAACGGCCAGCTCACGAACCAGTCGGTGGCGCCCACGAGCTGCATGATCTCGATCTCGTCGCGCCGCGCGTGCACCGCGATCCGGATCGTGTTCACGATCACGAAGAGCGCCACGAACAGCATCATCGCGAGCACCGCCACGCCGCCGATCGAGAGGACCCGTGTGATCGTGAGCAGCTTCTCGACGACGGTCGGGTTGTCGATGACGTCGGTCACGACACCGCGACCGAGCTCGTCCTTGAGCGATGCTGCGAGGCGGCCGGTGTCCTGGGCGTTCGCGAGCTTGATCTCGAGGGACGCCGGCAGCGGGTTGATCCCGATGTCCGCGAGCGTGAAGTCCTCTTTGCGCTGGGCGAGCTGGCGCAGCCGGTCGAGGGCCTGCTGCTTCGTGATGTAGTCGACGCGGGCCACGGCCGGGTCGTTCTCGATGCGCGCCTTCAGGGCGAGGATGTCGGACGGCTTGGCCCCATCGTCCAGGTACAGCACGAGCTCGACCTTGGATTCGAGTGCCACGACGGCGGCCTGCAGCCCGCGATCGGTGACGATGAAGAACGCGAACAGCAGGAGCATGAGCGACACGGTCAGCGTCGCCGCGATGCTCATCACCGGGTTACGCCAGAAGCCCTGCCAGGCCGCGCCGAGCACGTAGCCGATCCGCCTCATGCCGCGTACAGCCCTTCGCGCTCGTCCCGCACGACCGCGCCCTTGTCGAGATGGATCACCCGCCGGCGCAGCGCGTTCACGATCTCCGCGTTGTGCGTGGCCATGACCAGCGTGGTGCCGAGCTCCTGCACGCGTGTGAGGAGCTTGATGATCTCCCAGCTGGTGACCGGGTCGAGGTTGCCGGTGGGCTCGTCGGCGATGAGGACGCGCGGACGGTTCACGAGCGCGCGGGCGATCGCGACGCGCTGCTGCTCGCCGCCGGAGAGCTCGCGGGGGAAGTGACCGCGCCGGTGCGAGAGGCCGACGAGCGCGAGCGTGCGCTCGGTCTCCTCACGGACGACGTGGCCCTCGTGACCGGTGACGAGGAGCGCGAACGCGATGTTCTCGGTGACCGTCTTGGTCGGGAGGAGCTTGAAGTCCTGGAAGACGACGCCGACCAGTCGGCGAAGGTGCGGGATCTGCGCGCGGCGGAGGCTCACGACGTCCCGGTCATCGACGATGACGCGGCCGGTCGTCGGGAGCTCTTCACGGATGAGCAGCCGGATGAGGGTGGACTTGCCGGCACCTGACGATCCGACAAGGAACGCGAACTCGCCGTGGTCGATCGTGAGGTCGACGTCCTGCAGCGCAGCGGTCCCGTTCGGATAGCGCTTGCTGACGTCCTCAAGACGGATCAAATCCGGTCGGTCCCTCTTCCCTCAGCGTCCAGAGCGCCCGCGTGCGCGCTCCTGGCACCGAAAGTAACGGGACGCGAAGCGCGAGCGCAACGGGTTTTGGTAGCGAATTCGTACTGCCCGCACCCAAATGGCACCGGAACGTACGCGGGGCGAACAGCGGGCGCCTCGCGCTCGGGACGCGCTGTAACGGTGATCGGGCTAGCTGTTCGGGAGGCCGAGACCGGGCTGCGACGGACGGCTCTGGGCGAAGGTCGCGATCGAGGCGATCTTCGCCTCACCGGTGGCCATCACCTTCACGCCCTGGGTCGCCCGGCCGAGCACGCGGATCTGGTCGATCGGCACGCGGATCACGACTCCGGTCGTCGAGATCAGCAGAACCTCTTCGCTCTTCTCGTCGATGACCCGGATCGCCGCGACGTTCCCGGTCTTGGCCGTGACCGACGCGAGAATGACACCCTGCCCGCCACGGTTGTGGGTCGGGAAGTCCTCGACCTTCGTGCGCTTCCCGTAGCCATTCTCGGTCACGGAGAGGACCTCGGTGCGGGCGTTCACGACGCCCATCCCGATGACCTCATCCCCCTTCACCAGGCGGATGCCCGTGACGCCCTGCGTTTGCCGGCCCATCGGGCGCGCGTCGGTCGCCTTGAACGTGATCGCCTTGCCCTTCCGCGTCGCGATGACGATCCGGTCCTTGTCGCCGGCGGCCGCGACCCACGCGAGCTTGTCGTCCTTGCGGAGGAGGATCGCGATGAGCCCAGCCCGGCGGACGTTGCCGTAGTCGGAGAGCGGCGTCTTCTTCACGAAGCCCTTGCGCGTGGCCATGACGAGGTGCGGCACGGAGCCGCCCTCGCGGATCGCGATGAGCGCGGATACCCGCTCGCCGGACTGCATCGCCTCGAGGATGTTCTGGATCGGCGTGCCCTTGGCCGTCCGGCTCGCGTCCGGGAGCTCGAACGCCTTGAGCGCGAACACGCGGCCGCGATCGGTGAAGACATACAGCCGGTCGTGGTTGCGGGCGACGACGAGGTGCTCGACATCGTCCTCGTCGCGCGTCGCCATGCCGATGACGCCCCGGCCGCCGCGGTGTTGGGCCTTGTACGTCGAGAGGGGCATCCGCTTCACGTAATTACGGCTCGAAACCGTGATCACGACGTCCTCGTCGGCCACCAGGTCCTGGTCGGTCAGCTCGCGGTTCAGATCGTCCAGGATCTTCGTCCGCCGGTCGTCCCCGTACTTGGCGGCGAGCTCGTCCATGTCCTGCTTGATGAGGAACTGGATCTTCCTGGCGTTGCCGAGGATGGACTCGAGCTCGGCGATGAGCTTGATCGTCTCGCGGTACTCGTCCTCGACCTTTTGCCGCTCGAGCCCGGTGAGGCGGCGCAGCTGCATCTCGAGGATCGCCTTGGCCTGGAGCTCCGACAGCTCGAACTTCTCGCGGAGGTTCGCAAGGGCGGTCTCCGGGCTCTTGCTCGCGCGGATCGTCTTCACGATCTCGTCGATGTGGTCGAGTGCGATCTTGAAGCCCTCGAGGAGGTGCGCCCGCTCTTTCGCCTTGCCGAGGTCGAACTCCGTGCGCCGTTTGATGACCTGCTTCCGGTAGTCGATGTAGTGCTGGAGCACGTCCTTCAGCGAGAGCGTCTTGGGTGACGAATCGACGAGTGCCAGCATGTTCAGGTTGAACGCCGACTGCATCGCCGTGTGCTTGTACAGGTTGTTGAGGACGCGCTCGGCGTTGTCGTCGCGCTTCACCTCGATCGCGACGCGCATGCCCTCGCGGTCGCTCTCGTCTCGGATGTCCGAGATGCCGGCGAGGCGCTTGGATTGGACAAGGTCGGCGATCTTCTCGATGAGCGTCGCCTTGTTCACGGCGTACGGCAGCTCGGTCACGATGATCGACTGCCGGCCGCCCTTGCCATCTTCCACGTGCGCCTTGGCGCGCATGAGGATCCGGCCTCGCCCGTTCGCGTACGCGCGGCGGATCGCGTCCACGCGCTCCGTCGCGCCGGTCTCGATGTTCTTCTGCTCCTCCAAGCGGTAGATCACGCCCCCGCCCGGGAAATCAGGCCCCAGGACGGTCTCGCAGAGGTCGTCGTTCGTGAGGTCGGGGTCATCGACGAGCCGTTTCGTCGCCTCGGCGACCTCGCGCAGGTTGTGCGGCGGGATGTTGCTCGCCATACCGACCGCGATACCGGTCGAGCCGTTCACGAGGAGGTTCGGCACTCGCGCCGGCAGGACCGTCGGCTGCATGTGCCGGTTGTCGTAGTTCGGGTACCAGTCGACGGTCTCCTTCTCGATGTCGGCAAGGAGCTCGGCCGCGATCGCGGCTGGTCGAGCTTCCGTATATCTCATATGCGCTGGTGGGTCGTCGTCGATCGAGTTGTGCACGAAGACGCCGGCTGCGAGAGCGAAGTTCGCCGTCACGTCGACCGTGAGGTCGTACACGTCCGCGCGCCCGGCCGGTGCGACCGACGTGACGACCTGCGACAGGCTCGCGGGGATCGGGAAGGCACCGGTGCGGTGCAGCCGCTCGGGGATCGCGGTCCGGGCGAACGGCATGAGCTGGTCCTTCGCTTTGAGCGTGCTGGCCTCGCGATATGTCCCGTCACGCATCATGAATCGGTGGTCGGGGGTGCAGAGGATCTCCGCCCCCGACACGAGCGTGACCTTGACGATGGTGTCGTTGCGCTTCACGAGCCGCGGCGCACGCAGCGGCTTGATGCGCACGTTGCGATGCGCGTCGAGCGTGAACACCTCGGCCCGTACGCCGCGGTGGACCATCTCGACGAGCTCGACGAACGTCCGCTGCTCGCCGTTCACCAGCTCGACCTTCGTGTCGCCGGAGAAACAGCCGAAGTTCCCCTGTCCCTGGATCGGCGGGTAGCGCATCGTGAAGTCCTGGGCGAACCGCGCGAGCGCGTCGTAGATCGGCACGTCACCGTGCGGGTGGTACTTCCCCATCACGTCCCCGACGATCGCCGCCGACTTGCGGAACGGCCGGTCGTTGCGAAGGCCCATCTCGTGCATCGTCCAAAGGATCCGGCGCTGCACCGGCTTGAGGCCGTCGCGCACGTCCGGCAGCGCGCGCGCGACGATGACGGTCATCGCGTAGTCGAGGTACGCCTTCCGCATCTCGGTCTCGAGCTCGATCCCGACGATGCGCTCGTTGTTCGGTCCCTCGATCACGTTCGGGCGTGCTCCTCGCTCCGGGTTTCCGCCGCCACGGCCGCGCGGACGCGCGCGAAGGCTTCATCCGTGCGCGAATAGCGCTTCTCGAGCTCGGCGCGCTGTTCGTCGGGCATCCGCATGAAGATCGCGGTCGCCTCGGCGAGCACCGTGCCGTCGCTGCCGCGAGTCACGCTGCCCTTCGTCTCGATCGTCCGTCCACGGTCGTTGGTGAGCTGTCCGCTCACGACGATCTCCTCGCCCACCGGGACCGGTCGTCTGAACGTGACCTCGAGCTTCGCGGTCACGCCCCAGATGCCCTGATGGAAGATCGCCCAGCCCATGGTCTCGTCCAGCAGCGCGGTCACGACGCCGCCGTGGAGCGTGCCGTCGTAGCCCTGATGACGCTGGAGGCCCGTGTAGCGGGCGGTCGCGCTGTTGGACGAGACATCGAAGTCGAGCTGCAGCCCGGACGGATTGAGCCGGCCGCAGGCGAAGCACCAATGGTCGAAGTCGACGCCGAGATCGAGGAGCCGCGCCATCTAGAGGTCGAGCTCCGCGGACTTCGCGTTGGCCATGATCCACTTCTTGCGGCCCTCGACCTCATTGCCCATGAGCTCGTCGAACACGAAGTCGGCCCGCTCGGCGTCCTCGAGCGTGACGAGGCGGAGCGTGCGCGTCGCGGGGTTGAGGGTCGTATCCCAGAGCTGCTCGGCGTTCATCTCGCCGAGACCCTTGTACCGCGCGATCGCGGGCTCGCGGCCGCCCTTGCCGTCGTCGGTGCCCTCGTCCGTCGAGGTCGACTCGACCTCGACCGCGTCGGCAGCCTCGCCCTTCGCCTTCTTCGCGGCGGCCTTCGACTTGCGCTCCACGGACTTCGTCTTCGCGAGCGCCTTCAGCTCCTTGATCGCGGCGTCGCGCTCCTTGTCCGAATAGACCCAGCGGATCTCCTTGCCGAGCTGCAGCCGGTAGAGCGGCGGCTGGCCGATGAAGATGCGGCCCTGCTCGATGAGCGGCTTGAAGTGGCGATAGAGCAGCGTCAGGAGCAGGGTGCGGATGTGCGAGCCGTCAACGTCCGCGTCGGCGAGCAGGATCGTCTTGCCGTAGCGGAGCTTCGAGATGTCGAAGTAATCCCCGATGCCCGTGCCGAGCGCGGTGATGATCGCTTTGATCTCCTCGTTGCCGAGCATCTTGTCCGCGCGGGCCTTCTCGACGTTGAGGATCTTGCCACGGAGCGGGAGGATCGCCTGGAATCGGCGATCGCGGCCGCCCTTCGCCGAGCCGCCGGCCGAGTTTCCCTCGACGAGGATGATCTCGGACTTCTCGGGATCGCGCTCCTGGCAGTCGGCGAGCTTGCCGGGCAGCGAGAAGCCGTCGAGCGCGCCCTTGCGGAGCACGAGGTCGCGGGCCTTGCGGGCCGCCTCGCGCGCGCGGAACGCGGTGAGGCACTTTTCGACGATCTTGCGGCCGTCCTGCGGGTTCTCCTCGAGGTACTGCCCGAGCTTGTCGTTGATCGCTGACGCGACCTGGCCGGCGACCTCCGCGTTGCCGAGGCGCGTCTTCGTCTGGCCCTCGAACTGGGGCTCCTTGATCTTCACGCTGATGACCGCGGTCAGCCCCTCGCGCACATCCTCGGCCGTGAGGTTCGGGTCGGCCTCCTTGAGGGCGCCGCTCTTCCGTGCGTACGCGTTCAGCGTGCGCGTGAGGGCGGTGCGGAAGCCGGTGAGATGGGCGCCGCCGTCCATCGTGTTGATGTTGTTGGCGAACGTGTAGACCTTCTCGGCGAACGTGTCGTTGTACTCGAACGCCACTTCGACGACGGTGTCGTTCTCGAACGACCGCTCCACGTAGACCGGCTTGTGCAGCGCGGCGTGGGCCTTGTCGAGATGGCGGACGAACGACACGACGCCGCCGTCGAAGTAGAAGGCCTCGTCGCTGTCGTCCCGCTCGTCCTTGATGTAGAGGAACAGGCGCTTGTTGAGGTAGGCCGTCTCCCGCAGCCACTGGACGATGATCGAGCGGTCCCACTGGATGATCGGGAACACCTCGGGGTCGGGCGCGAAGGTCGTGATCGTGCCGGTCGGCTTCTCGCGGGGACGCCACTCGACCTGGGGCGGCTGGTGCTGCGGCTTCGTGATCTGCTTCACCTTCGAGACCGGCTTGCCGCGCGCGTAGTCCTGCTCGTGGACCGTGCCGTCGCGATGGACCTCCACACGCAGATGCGTCGAGAGCGCGTTCACCACAGAAACGCCGACGCCGTGGAGACCGCCCGAGACCTTGTAGCCGGCGCCGCCGAACTTGCCGCCGGCATGGAGGATCGTGTGCACGACCTCGAGCGCCGATTTCCCGGTCTGCTTCTGGATGTCGGTCGGGATGCCGCGGCCGTTGTCGGCAACGGTGATCTCATTGTTCTTGTGGATCGTCACGTCGATCCGATCACACGTCCCGTTCATCGCCTCGTCGATCGAGTTGTCGAGGACCTCGCGCACGAGGTGATGGAGCCCCCGCAGATCGGTCGTGCCGATGTACATGCCCGGCCGGCGGCGGACCGCCTCGAGGCCTTCGAGGACCTGGATATCGGCAGCGCTGTAAGACCCCGAGCCGTTGCCACTCGCGGGCTTCCCAGTCGCTGTCTTGACCGTCTTGACCGCCATCGTCTCTCCTACGTGCGACCGGCGCGGACGAGCAACTCGTACAGCCGCTCGAAGTCCTCGTCGGAATAGAACTGGATCGCGATCCGGCCGCCCTTACGGCCGCGCGTGATCTCGACCTTGGTGCCCAACGCGCCGCGTAGCTCCGCCGTCACGCCGGCGAGATCGGGATCGTGGCCGTTCGCCCGCGCGCGGTTGCGGGGATGGGTCGGGTGCACCATTTTGCGCGCGAGCGCCTCGGCTTCGCGCACCGACATGCCCTTGGCGAGGATCTCGCCGAGTGCGCGGATCGCTTCCGAAAGTGGTAGCGGCAGGAGCGCGCGCAGATGACCCTCGCTGATCTTCCCGTCCTGCACCGCGTCCTGGAGGATCTGCGGGGCCTGGAGCGCGCGAAGCGTGTTCGCCACGGCGGAGCGTGATTTACCGAGGCGCTCGGCGAGCTGCTCCTGGGTCAGGTCATATGTCTCCATGAGGAGCTTGTAGGCGCGAGCGGTCTCGATCGCGTTCAGGTCGGCGCGCTGAAGGTTCTCGACGAGCGCGAGCTCGAGCCGGTCGCGCACGTCCTCTCGGACGACCGCCGGGATCGACGTCTTTCCCGCGACCCGTGACGCGAGGACGCGCCGGTGACCGGCGATGAGCTCGAAGCCGTCGGGCGTCCGTGAGACCACAATTGGTTGCAGGACGCCGTGCGCGCTGATCGATGCGGCGAGCTCCGCGATCGAGTCCTGGTCGAAGTGCTGACGGGGCTGCTGGCGGTTCGGCTGGATCTTCTCGAGCGGGATCTCGAGCGCGCCGGCGGTCACTGTCGCCGGAGCGGTCGTCGCCGGCGCGCTCCCCAGGAGCACGTCGAGCCCGCGGCCCAGTCCGGTGCGGGCCATTACGCCCCCACCCCGCCGAGGGCGATCGGGATGCGCGAGGCGAGCCGCATCGAGATCTCCTGCGCAAGGTCACCGTAGGCCTGGGCCGCCCGGGACCCGGGGTCATAGACGTTGATCGGTTGCCCGTGGCTGGGCGCCTCGGCCAGCCGGACCGCCCGCGGGATCCGGACGCGCGCCACGAGCTCCGGGAAGTGCCGGATGACCTCCTCGGTCACCTGCATCGATAGCCGGTTGCGGCGGTCTTCCATCGTCAGGACGATCGCGAGCACCTCGAGCTTCGCGTTCAGCCGGACCCGCACGGCGTCGATGGTCGACAGCAGCTGGGCCAACCCCTCGAGCGCGTAGTACTCGCACTGCACCGGCACGAGCACCGCGTCCGCGGCGACGAGCGCGTTGACCGTCAGGAGGCCGAGCGAAGGCGGGCAATCGATGAGGACCGTGTCGTACCCCTTTTCGCGCGGGAGCGCGTCGCGGAGCCGGAATTCGCGGGCCATCAGCGGCACGAGCTCGACCTCGGCGCCGGCCATTTCTGGCGACGACGGCAGCAGATCGAGGCCCGGGACGGCGGTCGGTCGGACAGCTTCCCCGAGGGGCTCATCCCGCACGAGAACGCCGTAGACCGAGTGCGGCTGCTCCTTGCTGATGCCCAGTCCGCTGGTCGCGTTGCCCTGCGGATCAAGGTCGATGAGGAGCACCCGGGAGCCTTTCTCGACGAGTGCGGCAGCCAGGCTGATGGCAGTCGTCGTCTTCCCCACTCCGCCTTTCTGGTTGCTGATTGCGAGCACGTTCATAGCGCGACAAACGTGAAACATTGGGTGCTGGGGCGGCGAAATGACCTCTTAATCTGCCCCACTGAAGACGCTTATTGTACCCGAAATGGGCTTGCGACCGAAATCCCAAGTGGCTGCGTAAGAGCATTGGAGGTCATTCTTCCTGCGTTGGCTGCAGCCGCCAGCTACCTCGTTGGAAGCATTCCGAGCGCGCTGATCGCTGCCCGCTTGGCCGGTCGACCGGACCCGCGGACGGTCGGGACGCGCAACGCCGGATCGACGAATGTCGCGCTCACGGTTGGACCTGCCGCGGGCATCGCCGTCCTTTTCGCCGACCTGTTGAAGGGGGCGATCTGTGGCTTCGCCGGTCTGACCATCGGGGGCCCGCTGCTCGGCGATCTCTGCGGGCTCGCGGCGATCGTCGGCCAGATCTTCCCGGTGTTCGCGGGATTCAGGGGTGGGAAAGGAGCCGCGACGACGCTCGGGGGGTACATCGGCGTCGCGCCTGCCCTCGCGGTCCTCGGCCTCCTGAGCTGGGGCCTCGGCCTGCTGCTCATCCGCCGCGCCGTGTTGAGCACGGTCACGGCGATCATCGCTCTGGCGGTCGTGACGATCGTGATCCAGGAGCACGTGGCGTTCGGGGTCGGCGCGGCGGTTCTCACGCTCGTCGCGCATCGCAACGATCTTTTGGCGTGGCGCCGCGGCGAAATGCCGACCGTGCGTGATGCCCTGCGGGATAATCGACGCGAATGAACGCGCTGACCGCGCCGCGATGGAGTCCGACGCTCAAGCGCGTCGTCGTCGCCGTACTCGCGGTGGGCCTGGTCTTCGTGATCTATCGCGCGGGCGACATCGTGCGGCCGTTCCTCTGGGCCGCGATCCTCGGCTACATCCTCTTGCCCGTGGTCCGAGCGTTCGAGAATCGCCTCACGAACCATCGCGGCCTGGCCGCAGCGATCGTGTTCATCGCGGTCCTGCTGCTCCTGGCCGGTGGAGTGCGGTTCCTGGCGCCACTTGCGGTCGAACAGGCCCAAACGTTCCAGCGGTCGCTACCAACTTTGATCGCAAACGCGCAGAACACGCTCGCCGAGACGCTCGATCAGATGGGCGCGGAGGATCTCGTCCCGATCGTCTTCGGGCCGATCAGCACCGCTCCGCTCGAGGTCAGTCGCAACGTGGCGAACCTGGCGGTGCCGTTCATCGTCGGGTTCTCGCACTTCCTGCTGGAATTCCTCGTGTTCCTCATCGCCACGTTCTTCTTCCTCCGTGACTGGCCGCGGCTGATCAACTGGTCCAAGCGCCTCGTGCCGCCTGCGTCGCGCCACGAGCTCCTCCCGCTCGGCGCGCAGGTGAGCATCCTGCTCAGCCACTACGTCCGCGGCCAGCTCCTCCTCGTCGCGATCATGTCGGCTGCAACCACAATTGGTCTCACCGTGTTCGGCGTGCCGTTCTCGCTACTGCTCGGCCTACTGACCGGTGTCCTCGAGGTCATCCCGATCATCGGACCGATCACGGCCGGAGCGGTCGCGTGCCTCGTCGCGCTCGGCAATCCGAACCCGTTCGGCTGGTCGCAGCTCGCGTACGTTGGCGCCATCGCGATCATGTACACCGTGCTCCGCCACGCGGAGGACTACTTCGTGATCCCGCTCGTGATCGGGCGCATCGTCCGGCTGCATCCGGCACTCGTGATCTTCTCGCTCCTGGCCGGCGGTGCGGTATTCGGGCTCATCGGCGTCGTGCTTGCCGTGCCGGTCGCCGCGACACTGCGGCTCGTCCTGATCTACGTGGGCGCGAAGCTCCGCGACCTGGACCCGTTCCCGCGTCTCGAGGAGGAGCTCGCGCAGGAGGGGGAGCGGCCGGCACCCGCCCCGGTCCGCACGCTGGATCCTCGGCCGCGCTCGTAGGAGGGCCGTCGTAGCGCGCGGACGATCGCGGCCCGCCCGTCGGGAGGCGCCGTGCGCGTCGCACTCGCGATAGCGCTGCCGCTCGCCGCGGCACTCCTTCAGAGCGCGGTCGTCCCGTTCCTCTCCGTCGGGGACGCCCGCCCGAACCTGCCGTTCCTCGTCGCGGGCTCCTGGTCGCTCGCGGCCGGCGCGGGCGAGGCGGTGTGGTGGGCGTTCATCGGCGGTCTCGCCGCCGATCTGCTGTCCGGCGGTCCGCTCGGCGCGTTCGCCGTGGCCTCGCTGCCGCCCGTCGCCGCGATCGGCCTCGGCGAGCGGCCCGCTCCACGGCCACTGCCCGTGCTCCTCGGAGCGGCGTACCTGACCGCAGCCGCGTTCGCCGCCGGTGTGCTCTACACGGTCGCCCTCGCGCTCGCGGGAACGCCGATCCCCGACGTCCCGGGGCTCGCCATCCGGATCGGCGGCGGCGCGATCTTCACCGGCGCGCTCGGAATCGCTACCTATCCGATCGCACGCGGGGTCTCAAAGCTCACCGAGAAACAGGCATCCTTCTGACCGTGAGGTCGAACGACCGTCAGCGCGAGTTCATCCGTCCCTATCGCTTCATCGCGGTCGGTCTGGTCGTCGCGGTCCTGATGTCCATAATCACCGGACGGCTCTGGGACCTACAGGTCGTCCAGGGTGACCACTACCGCACGCTCGCCGAGGGCAACCGGCTGCTCCGGCTTCCCGTACCGGCAGACCGCGGCATCATCCTCGACCGCTCCGGGAAGATCCTCGTGCGGAACATCCCGGGATTCGCCGTGAGCGTCGTGCCGGTCGATCTGCCGATGGCGCGCCAGGACGACGTCGCCGCCGGTCTCGCGCAACTCATCGGCCGTGACGGGGCCGAGGTCCAGAAGGCGATCGCCGATCAACGCGGTCGCAATCCGTACGAGCCGGTGAAGATCTCGACGAAGCCGATCTCGCGCGACGTCGCGCTGCTCCTCGCGGAGCGCGCGGAGCTCTATCCCGGGGTACGCATCGATGCAGAGTCCGTCCGCGAATACGTGAACGGGCCGCTGTACTCGCCGATCATCGGGTACACCGGCCCGATCACGGAGGACGAGCTCCAGGCGAAGCAGGATCTCGGCTACCTTCCGACCGATCAGATCGGACGCACCGGGCTCGAGTGGGAGTACGAGCAATACCTCCGCGGGCAGTACGGATCGCGCGAGATCGAACGCGACGCGTCGCAGCGGGAGATCAAGACCCTCGCCCAGACGCCGTCCCAGCCCGGCGGCAACGTCGTGCTCACGATCGACGACCGATTGCAGAATCTGCTCGCGACCGAGCTGAACGCGGGCGTCAACGCCGATGCGTTCACCCAGGCCGTCGCGGTCGCGATGAACCCGCAGAATGGCGAGATCCTGGCGATGGTCTCGACGCCCGCGTACGACAACAACATGTTCGTGCGGGGTATCACCCAGACCGAGCTCGACGCGCTGAACAAGGACGACCGCCACCCGCTCGTGAACAAGGCGGTGGGGGAGATCTACCCGCCCGGGTCGACGTTCAAGATGGTCACCGGCCTGTCGGCCCTCACCGCCGGCACCGCGACCCGGAACACGGTCGTGAACGTGAGCTCGCTGTCGATCAACGTCAGCGGGACGTCATTCTTCGACTGGCGGGTCCATGGCCCGCTGAACTTCGTCGACGGCTACGCGCACTCGAGCGACATCTACTTCTACACGCTCGCCGGCGGCAGCCCGCTGAGCAGCGTGCAGGGTGTCGGGCCGGACAACATCGCGAAGTACGGACGGATGCTCGGCTTCGGCGCGCCGACAGGCATCGATCTTCCCGGCGAGGCCGCCGGGATCATGCCCGACCCGGCGTGGAAAGAGGCGACCTTCGGCGAGCCATGGTCCATCGGCAACACGTATCACGAGGCCATCGGCCAGGGCTACGTCGCGGTCACGCCGATCCAGCTGCTCAACGCGTACGCGGCGGTCGCGAACGGCGGCACGCTGTACGCCCCGCATCTCCTGAAGGAGGTGGACGACTCGCAGGGCAACGTCATCATGACGAAGCAGCCCGAGGTCATCCGCCAGCTGGCGATGAAGCCCGATGACCTGCGCACGATCCGCGAAGGCGCCCGGAAGGTCGTGACCAGCAACCACGCGCCGATGCCGAACGCGAAGCTCTGGATCGCGGGCAAGACCGGCACCGCCGAGTTCGGCCTGTCATCGGGCAAGGACAGCGCCGGCCGGAACAAGCTCGGATTCCACAACTGGTTCGTCTCGTTCCTGCCGCAGCAGGACAACACCGACCCGACCGCGAAGATCGCGATGGTCGTCTTCACCTTCGATTCGAGCCGCGGTCTCTGCGAGACGTGCCTCAACCCGGCGATCGCGATCAGCCAGCGGGTGTACGAGCAGTACGTCCTCGGCGACCCGGCGACGAAGGCGTCGCTCATCAAGTGAGCACTGCTGGGATCTCGATCGCGCGCGCGGCGTCGCCGCTGCACGACAAGCCGACATACCGCCGGCTCGATCTCGTCGATCCGTACCTGCTCATCGCGACATTGCTCCTCATGGCGTACGGCCTCGTGATCACGTATTCGACCTCGTACGAGGATGCGTCCGCGGGCGACCCGGTGCAGTTCATCCTGCGCGGCGCGATCTTCACGGCGCTCGGGATCGCGACGATGGTCGCGGTCGCGTACTTCGACTACGCGTGGTTCGGCACGTTCGCGCCGCTCCTCTACCTCGTGACGTTGGGGCTGCTCGTGCTCGTGCTGCTCATCGGGCACAACGTCCTGGGCGGGCAGCGGTGGATCACGATCGCCGGGCAGAAATTCCAGGTGAGCGAGTTCGCGAAGGTCTTGATGATCGTCGTGCTCGCGAAGTACTTCGCCGATCGCCATGACCGGATGGGCTCGCCGCTCGTGCTGGGTGGCGCGCTCATCTTGCTCGGGCCGGCGTTCGCGCTCGTGTACCGGCAGCCCGATCTCGGCACGAGCCTCGTGTTCGTTGGCATCTTCTTCGGGATGGCGTACCTGGCCGGTGCGCGACCGTGGCAGCTCGCGTCGCTCGTGGCCATCGGGATCGCGGCATTCCCGGTCATCTGGGGGCTGCTGCAGGGGTATCAGAAGTCGCGGCTCACGGCGTTCCTTGATCCATACGCCGATCCGCAGGGCGCCGGCTGGAACATCATCCAGTCGCTCATCGCCATCGGCTCGGGGCAGGCGACCGGCAAGGGCCTCACCGCCGGCACGCAGTCCCCGCTCGGCTACCTGCCGATCGCGGAATCGGACTTCGTGTTCGCCGGCCTCGCGGAGGACCTCGGCTTCGTCGGCGGGGTCATTCTGCTGGCGCTCTTCGTCGTGCTGCTCGTCGCGACGCTCCGGATCGGGTTCCGGTCGCGCGACCCATTCGGCACGTTCGTGGCGGCGGGCGTCTTCTCGATGCTCTCGTTCCAGCTGGTGGTGAACATCGGCATGGCCATGAGCCTCATGCCGGTCACCGGCATCCCATTGCCGTTCATCTCGCACGGGGGCTCGTCGCTGATCTCGATCTGCATGGCCCTTGGGCTGCTGCAGTCGATCTCGATGCGCCGAGATGCGAGTCGCCTCCGAAGCTAGTCCGGCGCCGGCTCCAGGGCGGCCGCGTCCGGGGGCAGCGCGAAGTACTCGCTCGCCGGATCGAACAGTGGATCCCCCGCGGCGATGCCTGCCCGCACATCATCGCGCGCGCGGCGCACGGCGGACTGCTCCCCGACGTCGAGCTGCTGCAGGTGCTCCTCGTCCTTCTCCGACACCGACCCCGCGGCGTCGATCATCACGTCGAGATAAAGGTCGAGGTACTCGATGACGTCATCCGAGATGGTGCTGGAGCGGACGATGTCGATGTAGAAGCGCTTCGCGCCGTCCGGGCCGTGGCAGCTGATGACGAACGGTCGGTCGGGATGGAAGAGGTTGATGCCCCGGCTACCCGGCGGCGTCACCCAGCCGCCGACCGGATTCCACCAGCGGGTACCCGCAGGCAGGTACACGCGGGCGACGCCGCGGACGTCGGGCAAGCGATACGCGCGGTACCGCTGCCACACGGAGCCGTCGGGAATGCGCTTTACGACGCGGACGACCGGGTACACCGTTCTATACTCATGCCTTCAACGGCTGCGAACGGGAGCAGTAACCGCGTGACCATCGCGCAGCGAGCCGGCGGCTGGTGCGAGCCGGTGCGATGGGGCGGCGAACTCGCCCGGGAGCCGCGATCGTGAAGCGGGAGCGCTAGCGATCGCCGGGGTCACGCCCCGTTACCACCGTGCTCGAGCGGAGACTCGGGGCTGTGGCGCAGTGGTAGCGCATCACACTGGCAGTGTGGGGGTCAGGGGTTCGAATCCCCTCAGCTCCACCGCACACGGAAAGAGTCTCAACTGAGGTGGTACCGCGGAAGTGGCCTTCCGTCCTCTTGAGGACGGGGGGCCGTTTGATTTTCCGCAAGGAGGTGCCGCGATGACGAGCGAGACGACCAAGCCCCAAGAACGCTATTCGCCGTCGGCCATCGAGCCGAAGTGGCAAGCGCACTGGGCATCGACGGGCCTCTACGAGACGCCGGACGACAGCGACAAGCCCAACTTCTATTTCGTGACGATGTTCCCGTACCCGTCGGGTGACATGCACATCGGTCACTGGTACGCGATGGCGCCATCCGACTGCCAGGCTCGCTTCATCCGCATGAAGGGCCACAACGTCCTGTTCCCGATGGGCTTCGACGCGTTCGGCATCAACGCGGAGAACGCGGCCATCGACCGCAGGATCCATCCGGCGGAGTGGACCGACAAGAACATGGCCCACTGGCGGCAGCAATTCCGCGCGCTCGGTGCGTCCATCGACTGGCGGCGCGAGGTCATCACGTGCTATCCCGAGTACTACCGCTGGAATCAGTGGATGTTCCTGCAGTTCCTGGAGAAGGGCCTGGCGTACCGCGCGACCGCCCCGGTGAACTGGTGCCCGCGCGATGAGACCGTGCTCGCGAACGAGCAGGTGATCAACGGCCGCTGCGAGCGCTGCGACACCCTCGTCGTGAAGAAGGATCTGACCCAGTGGTTCTACAAGATCACCGACTACGCGGAGGAGCTGCTGAAGTTCGACGGCCTGGATTGGCCCGAGCGCGTCCGCGTCATGCAGCAGAACTGGATCGGCCGCTCGGAGGGTGCGGAGATCCAGTTTCCCGTGGAAGGGCATCGCGACGCGGCCATCCGCTTCTTCACGACGCGACCGGACACGATCTACGGCGCGACATTCATGGTCCTGGCCCCCGAGCACCCGCTCGTATCGGTGATCACCCCGCCGGCACAGAAGGCTGCCATCGACGCGTACGTCGCGAACGCCCGGAACGAATCGGACATCGAGCGGACGAGCGCCGAGCGGCCGAAGACCGGCGTCGACACCGGCGCGTTCGCCACGAACGTCTTCTCCGGCGAGCGCATCCCGATCTGGATCGCGGATTACGTGCTCTCGACGTACGGGACCGGCGCGATCATGGCCGTGCCCGCGCACGACGAGCGCGACTTCGCGTTCGCCAAGCAGTTCGGCCTGCCGATCAAGGAGGTAATCTCGCCAGGCAGCGAGACGACGCCGCACGCGCTCGAGGGCGCGTACACCGGGCCCGGGACGATGGTCCGCAGCGGCCCGTACACCGGGACACCGAGCGAGGTCGGCAAGAAGACCATCGCGTCCGAGGCGAAGAAGACCGGCATCGGGAAGCCGAGCGTCACGTACCGGCTGCGTGACTGGCTCATCTCGCGGCAGCGGTACTGGGGGACGCCCATCCCCGTCGTCTACTGCGACACGGACGGCATCGTGGCGGTGCCCGAGGATCAGCTCCCGGTCGTCCTGCCGCGCGACGTTCAAGTCACCGGCCGCGGCGGCTCGCCGCTCGCCAAGGTCGCCGAGTTCGTCAACACCACCTGCCCGAAGTGCGGCGGTCCGGCCAAGCGCGAGACCGACACGATGGACAACTTCGTCGACTCGTCGTGGTACGTGTATCGCTACCCGGATCCGAAGTACGACCGGTCATTCATGAACGTCGAGGTCGCGAAGAAGTGGCTGCCGGTCCGCCAGTACACGGGTGGCATCGAGCACGCGATCCTGCACCTCCTGTACGCGCGCTTCATGTGCAAGGCGCTGCGTGACCTCGGTCACCTCTGGTTCGGCGAGCCGTTCCTGCGTCTGCGCAACCAGGGGACGATCGTCTTCCAGAGCCGCAAGATGTCGAAGTCGCGGGGCAACGTCGTCGCGCCGGACGAGTACGTCGCGCAGTACGGCGCCGACACGCTGCGCCTGTTCATCATGTTCATGGGTCCGTGGACCATGGGCAACGACTGGGACAGCTCGGGCATCGAGGGCACCTGGCGATTCCTCCAGCGCGTCTGGGGTCTCGGCCTCACTGACCGCGCGGGCGCGGGGAACCGTGCCCCCGAGCTCGATCGGATGGTCCAGCGCACCGTCAAGAAGGTGACCGAGGACCTCGAGGCGTACCACTTCAACACCGCGATCGCCGCGATGATGGAGCTCTCGACCGCCGCATATCACGCGAGCGGGCCGAGCCGCGACGACGCGACCGATGCGCTCGTGCTGCTCCTTGCTCCGTTCACGCCGCACATCACCGAGGAGCTCTGGCAGCGCCGGGGCGGCGCGGACTCGGTGCACCGGCAGTCGTGGCCCACCTATGACCCGAGCGCCGCGCGCGACGAGACCGTCACTATCGTCGCGCAGGTGGACGGCAAGGTCCGCGATCGCCTCGAGCTGCCCGCCGGCACGACCGAGGATGCCCTGAAGCAGGCGGCCCTCGCGAGCCCCAAGGTGGCGCAGGCGATCGCCGGCAAGCGCATCGCGCGTGTGATCGTGGTCGCGGATAGGCTCGTGAACGTCGTGACCGAACGGTGACACCGCCGGAGATCCGCCTCGCTGCGCTCTGCGATCA
>DATCQC010000025.1:0-8339 GCA_036569685.1 Candidatus Limnocylindria bacterium
CAACGACTTCCTCGACGGTCTGCTTGTTCGCCGATTCGCGGTGACCGCCGGTCGCGACCCGGAGTTCAAGGCGTTCGAGCGTCGCGTCCTCGAGGAGGACCATCATGTCCGCGACGAGCTCGCCTGGCCGGACCATCAGGGTCCGGTCGCGCCGGAGCTGCTCGAGTTCCTCCATCGGCATGGTGGTGAGTACGGCGCGATCCTCTTCTACACGTACATCTACGCGCCGACGGCCCTCGGTCTGCCGGTCGTGCCCGAGCGGGCCGCGCTCATCTCGACCGCGCATGACGAGTACCCCCTGCGCCTGGCACCGTATCGCGCGCTGTTCCACCTGCCCCGCGCGATCGGCTACCTCACGCCCGAGGAGCGCGCGATGGTCCACGCTCGCTTCCACAACGAGCAGGTCCCGGACGAGGTGCTGGGCTACGCGCTCGGCGACGCGCCCGCCGCCGATGTCGCGGCGTTCCGCGAGCGTCACGGGATCGCCGGGCCGTATGTCCTCTATCTCGGCCAGGTGAGCGAGGGCAAGGGCTGCGATGAGCTCCTTGCCGAATGGATCGCGCACCGCGATCGCGGCGGCTCGCCGGAGGTGACGCTCGTACTCGCCGGGACCGTCCGCATGGCGATCCCGGACCGCACCGACGTGCGGGCCCTGGGGCGGGTGAGCGAGGAAGACAAGGCCGGCGCGCTCGCGGGTGCGGTCGCCCTCGTGCAGCCGTCGCGCCTTGAGAGCCTCGGCATCGTGCTGTTCGAGGCCTGGCAGTACGGCACGCCCGTGCTCGTGCATCGCTCGAACCTCGTCACGAGCGGGCAGACCGAGCGCGCCCATGCCGGACGGAGCTATGCGGACAACGGGTTCGGCGCCGCGCTCGACGCGCTTCTGGCCGAGCGTGATCTGCTCGGGGCGGGCGGACGCGCCTACGTGGAGCGCGAGTGCTCGTACGCCGCGTTCGACGAGCGGCTCGAGCGGCTCGTCGAGGCGACGGCCCGTTGAGCGATCGGCCGAGCGTCCTTGTCGTCGTCCAGCGCTACGGGGACGTGAGCGGCGGCGCTGAGGCGCACGCCCGCGAGCTCGTGGCCCACCTGCGGCCGCACGCCGATCTCGCGGTCGCCACGACGACGGCCGCCGACTACTGGACCTGGGCCAATGCGTACACCGCCGGCATCGACGAGGTGGACGGCGTGCCGGTGCATCGCTTCCCGGTCGAGGCCGGGCGGTCGCGTGACTTCCGGCTGCGCGAGCACCGCGCGTTCGCGAAGGGGCATCCGCTCGAGGCGGAGGATGCGTTCGTCCGCGCGCAGGGCCCGGTGGCGCCGGAGCTGCTCGAGCACCTGCGCCGCTCCGGCCGTGACTTCGACGCGGTCCTGTTCTTCACCTACATCTATTACCCGACCGTGTACGGCCTGCCGCTCGTCCCCGAGCGCGCGGTCCTCGTCCCCACGGCGCACGACGAGCCCGCGCTCCGGCTCTCCGTCTACAAGCGGCTGTTCCACTCAGCACGGGCCTTCGCCTACAACAGCGTCGAGGAGCGCCGCCTGGTGCACCGCACCTTCGGGAACGAGCGCATCGGCGGAGAGATCGTGGGCGTCGGCGTCGACGTGCCCGCCGACCGCGACGGCGCGCGGTTCCGCGCGCGCTTCGGGCTCGAGCGCCCGTACCTCCTGTATCTCGGCCGGATCGTCGAGAGCAAGGGCTGCGCGACGCTATTCGACCACTTCCTGCGCTGGCAGCGCGATCCCGATGCGACTCCTGCGACGCTGGTCCTGGCCGGGCGTGGCGAGCCGGAGATGCCCGTGCCCTCCGATCCGCGGATCCGGCACGTCGGCCCGCTGTCGGATCAGCAGAAGTTCGACGCGCTCGCGGGCGCGACGGCGCTGGTCATGCCGAGCCTGCTCGAGTCGCTCTCGATGGTGACCCTCGAAGCGTGGGCCGCCGGCCGGCCGGTCATCGTCGACGGCCGCTCGCCGGTCCTGTCGTCGATGGCCGCGCGCGCCGGCGCCGGCCTCGCGTTCCGCTCGTGGATGGAGTTCGCCCAGATCGGCGAGCTGCTCGCCGGCGATGCGGAGCTCGGCGATCGGCTCGGTCAGGCCGGACAGCGGTTCGTCGAGCGGACCTACACGTGGCCGGTCGTGGTGGAGAAGTACCGCGATCTCTTCGCGGAGGTCGCGGCCCGCAACTCCTAGGTCGGCGCTATCCCTCGAGCACGAAGACCGGAAGGCGGAGCTCGCCGCCGCTCGTGCCCGCGACCGATTGGCGGCCGGCGTCCTGGCCGTCGATCCGGTAGATGAAGTTCCAGCTGATCGGCCCGGCGGGGATGTCGGTGAACCACACGCCGTTCTCGTCGGTCGCGATCGGGCAGATGCCCTTCTCGAGCACGACGCAGATGCCCTGGGCCGGCGATCCATCGGGGTGGACGATCGTCCCGATCACCCGGGTGCTGCCGGGCGTGATCGTCGGTCCCGGCGTCGGAAAGGGCGTCGTACCGGGGAGCGGCGTCACGTCGGGGGTCGCATCGGGCACGACGACCGCGTCTGAGGCCAGCGGCACCGGCGACGGCAGGGTCGCGCTCGGCGAGGGCGACGCGGTCGGCTGGACGACGGCGGGCGTGCACGCGGCGAGCGTGAGGGCGGCCAGGATCGCGAAGACGGTGCGTCGCATCTCCTCGATGGTGCGATATCTGGCGGAGCCAGCGGTCGCCAGGCCGCCGCCTACAGTGAGACCGTGAGGAATGGCCCCGGTCGCGGCGACTGGGGGAACATCGACTGGTCCCGCGTCGACCTGCCCGGGCTCCGCCGCAGCCGAGGCCCGCGCCGTCCGGCGAACCGGATCTCGACGATCATCACGATCGTCATCGTCGCGCTCTTCCTCATCCCGCTCCTGTTCGCGCCGATCGTCGGATTCCTCACCGACCTCCTGTGGTTCCGGAGCCTCGGGCTCGACGCGGTGTTCCTCCGCCGGTACACGGCCGGGTTCTGGGCATTCGTGTTCTTCCTGATCGCGTTCTTCCTCATCGCCCTCCCGAATCTGTACTTCGCGCTCCGGCCGCAGGTACCGCGCATCGTCGTGGACACCGACGCGCCCAGGCGGACCGGCGCCTTTGCCCTCACGCTGCGGCTCATGCCGCTCCTGCTCATCCCGGCGTTCTTCTTCGGGCTCGCCGGCGGCGACGAGTGGGACCCGCTCCTCCGCTGGCTGAACGGCGTGCCGTTCGGCACCACGGATCCCGTCTTCGGCCGCGACATCGGCTTCTACTTCTTCACGCTGCCGGTCCTCGAGTTCGCGCGCGGGTGGCTCCTCGCGGCGATCGTCCTCATCGCCATCGGCGTCGTCGCGCTGTACATCGTCCGGGGCGTGATCGGTGTCGCCACGCAGCCGCTCGCCGGCGCGGACATCGGGGTCTCGGCGCGGAACGCGCTGGCGCTCGCACGGCCGGCCCGCGCGCACCTTTCGATCCTCGGCGGTGTCTTCCTGGCACTCATCGCGTTCGGGTACGTGCTCGATCAGTTCGATCTGCTGTTCCGGGACGAGACCGTTCTCACCGGCGCGGGCTACACGAGCATCACCGCGCGGCTCCCGGCACTCGAGATCCTCACCGTGGTCGTCGCGATCGCGGCGATCGCGATGTTCGCGAACGCGTTCTTCCGGACCATCTGGGTCCTCGCCGGAACGCTCGGCCTGTGGCTGGTCGCCTCCGTCCTGCTCCTCGGCGTGTACCCGTCGCTCATCGAGCGGTTCGTGGTCACGCCGGACCAGCTGAACAAGGAGCGGCCGTACATCGCGCGGAACATCGAGGCGACGCGACAGGCGTACTCGCTCACGGCGGTCGACGAGTCCAGCGCGGACGTGGCGAACGATCCGCTCGAATCCGATGTCCGGACGGAATTCGCGGACACCTCGAGCGTCCGGCTCTGGGACTACCGTCCGCTGCTCGCGGCATACCAGCAGCTCCAGGCGCTGCGCCAGTACTACGCGTTCAACGACGTCGACGTCGACCGCTACGTCATCGATGGCAAGGAGACGCCGGTCATGCTGTCGGCGCGCGAGCTCGCGACGAATCAGCTGCCGGTCGCTGCGCAGACCTGGGTGAACAAGCACCTCTACTACACGCACGGCTTCGGCGCGGTGATGACCCCGATGGGCTCCGTGGGCATCGAGGGCCGCCCCGGCTTCGTCCTGCAGGACATCCCGCCCGTCGGCCAGCCGAAGATCGATCAGCCGCGGATCTACTACGGCGAGCTGACCAACGACTACGCGATCGTCGGCACGAGCCAGGACGAGTTCGATTACGCCCAACAGCCGAACGACGCGACGACGCGCTTCTCGGGCGGTGGCGGCATCGGCGTGTCGAGCCTCTGGGACCGGCTCCTGTTCGCGATCCGGTTCGGCGACCTCAACCTGCTCATCTCGACGCAGCTCTCGAGCAGCTCGCGCGTCCTCTTCCATCGCCAGATCAGCGAGCGCGAGCAGCTCATCGCGCCGTTCCTGAGCTACGACCCCGACCCGTATCTCGTGATCGCCGACGGGCAGCAGTACTGGATCAACGACGCCTACACGACCGGCACGAGCTACCCGTACAGCGCGCGCTACGGCGCCTCCGGGCGCACGTCGAAGCTCGACGCCTCCGACATCAACTACATCCGCAACAGCGTGAAGGTCGTGACGAACGCCTACGACGGCTCGATCACCTACTACGTCGTCGACGACAAGGATCCCGTGCTGCGGACGCTGCGGAACATCTACCCGCAGCTGTTCAAGCCGATCGCGGAGATGCCGCAGTCGCTGCAGGCGCACCTGCGCTACCCCGAGCAGCTGTTCACGATCCAGACCCAGATCTTCGCGACGTACCACATGACCGACCCCGACAACTTCTACAACCGGAACGACGCATGGCGCATCGCGAACGAGAAATTCAACGCCGGCGCGTCTGCCCAGCCGATCGAGCCGTACTACGTCACCGCGCAGCTGCCGGGCGCATCCAGCCGTGAGTTCTTCCTGTTCGTGCCGATGACCCCCGCGGGCACCCAGCGCGACAACATGGTCGCGTGGATGGCCGGCCGGGCCGATCCATCGGACTACGGGAAGCTACGGGTGCTGAAGCTTCCGCAGAGCCGAGCGATCTTCGGGCCGCTCCAGATCGAGTCCCGGATCACCGCCGACGCCACGATCCGGCAGCAGACCTCGCTGCTCGCGGTCGGCGGCGGCGCCACCGTGATCTACGGCAACCTCATCGTGCTGCCGGTGGGCAACTCGTTCCTCTACGTCGAGCCGCTGTTCGTGCAGGCGAACAACAACACGTTCCCCGAGCTCCAGCGCGTGATCCTCGCCACCCAGGACAAGATCGCGATGTCCGACAGCTTCCCGAACGCGCTCAACGCCCTCTTCGGCAGCGCGCCGATCGTCACCCAGCCCGGGCCATCCCCGACCCCGACGCCCGGTCCGAGCGCAACGCCCGTGCCGTCGGGCTCGGCCCAGGCGGCGACGATCGCGCAGCTCGTGAAGTCCGCGTCGGACCACTACGCGAACGCGCAGGCCGCGCTGAAGATCAGCGACTTCACCACGTATGGCCAGGAGCTCAAGGCCCTCGAGAGCGACCTCGCCAGGCTTCGTGCGCTCACGGGCCAATGACGCGGCGATCCTCGCCGGATTGTTCTGGTGCGTCGGCGGGATCGAGCTCAACGCCCCGCAGCTCGATCGCGTCGTCCTGCTCATCGCGGGGGCGGTGCTCCTCGGCCTGACCCTCTCGGGCAGGGACCAGGGCCCGTTCATCGTCTGGTACGCGTTCCTCATCGGAGCGAGCGAGCGGATCTCGCGCGTTCCGCTCCTCGACGGCAGCGACGTGCTGCGCGCGACGCAGGAAGCGATCGTGAACCTCCAGCACGGCCTGAACCCGTACACCGTGCCGCTCACCTCGACGATCCCGCCCGGCTCGCCGCTGGTCTACCCGCCCGGTGAGCTCCTCTGGTACCTGCCGGCGCACCTGCTGTTCGGTGACATCACGCGCGTCGACACCGTCGCCGGCATCCTCACGGTCGCGGCGATCGGCGCCGTGGGGCTGCGCGCAGGATGGGATCGCGTCGCGCTGCCCGCGATGCTCTACGCGACCTGGGGCATCGGTGCGTTCCGGGCGGTCGACGGATCGAACGACGTCTCCGCGGCGTTCATGGTCGCGCTGGCGCTCGCTGCCCTCGTGTTCGCGGACCGCGACACGCGCGCGGGGCGCATCGCGTTCGTCGTCTCGGCGATCGCGTTCGGATGGGCCGTCGCGTTCAAGCAGTTCGCGATCGTGATCCTGCCGCTCGTGGTGCGGCACCTCGCCGTCGCTGGACGCGACTGGCGCCGCTACGGAGTCGTCAGTCTTGCGACGATCGCCGTGTTCGTCGTGCCGTTCCTGGTCTGGGCGCCCGGCGCGTTCATCTCGCAGCAGCTCGCCACGCTCACGTTCCACACCGAGGTGTGGGGCGCCAATCTCTTGAACCTCTTCCAACAGTCCACCGACGTCACGGACTGGATCCCGTACTTCGTCGGCGCCGAGATCGTGGTCACGCTCGGGCTGCTGGCGCTGTTCCTACGCGCGCGCCTGCCGACGCTGGGCGTCGCGACGTTCGGGGGCTGCGCCGTCATCCTCGCCGCGCTCCTGCTCGCGCGGTGGACGACGCAGCCGTACTACGCCTACCTCGGTGGCGTCGCCGCGATGGCCCTGGCGCTCGTCGATCGTGACGCGAGGACCGCCGACCCGCACCTCGAATACGTGGCGGTTCCCGGTGGCCGTGACACGGACCTCACGGCGATCGACGGCACCGCGAACCAGGATCTGCGGGACCGGGAGGACTAGGTGAACGATCCGGACACGAGCGTGCGAGCGCTCGTCGTGACGGCAACGAAGGTCGCACGCTGCGCTTGCCACATCCATCCGGACGAGGCATGGTCGGGCGGCAGAAGCGGTCCCACCGCGGAGAGGGATCACGAGGAGCGCGGAAGGGAAACCGAATGAAGAGCCAGAACATGACGACGAAAGACATCGCGGTCACGCTCCCGGACAAGCCGGGCAGCCTGTTCAAAGCGACCGACGCGATCGCCAAGCGCGGGATCAATATCGAGGGCTACTGCGTCGTTCCCTCGGGCAAGGACAAGGAGGGGATCTTCCACCTCCTGACCAGCGACCCGAGCGGCGCTCGGAAGGCGTTGGAGGACGTGGGCTTCACGGTCCGCGAGGAGCTCGACGCCTTCGCCGTCAAGATCCAGGACCGGCCGGGTGCGCTCGCGAGCGTCCTCCGGCCGATCGCCGACGCGGAGCTGAACGTCGGGGTCACGTACACCCTGGCCGACGGGCGCGTCGCCTTCGCGGCGCGGGACATCAGCCAGCTCAGCAACGCGCTCCAGGAAGCCGCAGTCACCGCCTCGCGTTCCTAGATCGGGTCACCTCTCCGCGGACCGCTCTGCCTCGGACGCCGCGAGGCGCCGCAACCTAGGATTCAGCGGGTGTCCCACACGGTCGTGATCGGTGGCGGTATCTGCGGGCTCGCCGCCGGATCGAGCCTCGCCGCGCAGGGCGAGCAGGTCACCGTCATGGAGGCGCAGCACTTCGTCGGCGGCCTCGCGACGACCCTCACCGGGAAGACCGGTGCGGGCTTCGACTTCGGCCCGCATGCCTATCACGCGCGGAATCAGCGCGTGCTCGACCTGTTCAAGGAGATCGCGTCCGACGGCTTCCCCGCGCGGAAGAAGAACGTGAGCATCAAATTCCGCGGGAAGTACTACAAGTACCCGCTCGAGGCGCTCGACATCGCGAAGAGCATGTCGCCGATCGTCGCGGCGCGGGCGTTCCTCGACTACTTCTGGGAATCGGTCCGGCGGAAGGTCCGCCCGAAGCCGCTCGTCTCGGCGGAGGACTGGGTCGTGCAGGCGATGGGCCGAACCCTCTACGGGATGTTCTTCGGCCCGTACACGACGAAGGTGTGGGGCATGCCGCCGTCGCAGCTCGCGGCGTCGTTCGCGCAGCATCGGATCCCGCACATCTCGCTCATGAAGGTCGTGGTCTCGTCGCTCCGCAAGGGCTACGCGAAGCGGACCGGCACCGAGCATCGCTACGCGCCGCTCGTGATCGAGCTGTTCTATCCGCCGAAGGGCGCAGGGCTCATCTCGCAGCGGCTCGCCGAGCGCATCCGCTCCGCGTCGCCGGCGAACCGCGTGTGCACGAACACGCTCGTGACCGGGATCGACGTCGAGAACGGCCGCGTGGCAGGGGTGCGCTACCGCACGGTGCCGGACACCGACCACGGCGGACAGCTCTGCATGCTCGCCTCCGGGACCGAGGGCACCGTCGATCCGTTCACGGGGC
>DATCQC010000026.1:0-9383 GCA_036569685.1 Candidatus Limnocylindria bacterium
GCGTACACCAGCGATCTGCCGTCGGCCTCGATCCGGTAGGCGAGCGCCGGAGCCGGATGGAAGATCGTCGCGGCGCTCACCTGAAAGCCGCCCACGTTCCGCTTCGAGCCGCTCTCGAATTCGTGCACCTCGAGGTGGACCGGCAGGCCGTCGAGATCGACGGGGAAGAACGGGTCGTCCATCCCGAGCCCGAGCAGCTCCTTCAACGGCCGGTGCTGGGTCGGGCCATACAGCCGGAGCGTGCTCTTCGGGTCGAACGCCGGCCGGAAGAACGGGATCCCTTGGATGTGATCCCAGTGCAGGTGGGACAGCAGGAGATCCACGGTCAGCGGCGACGTGCCGTTGAGGTTCAGCCCGAGCTCGCGCAGGCCGGTACCGGCGTCGAGCACCAGCAGGTGGCCCGCGAGATCGCGCACCTCGACGCACGCCGTATTGCCTCCGTAGCGCACGGTCCGCTGGCCCGGCGTCGGGATCGATCCGCGGGTGCCCCAGAACCGGATCTTCACGAGCGCGGCACCGGGGCCGCGGCGGCATCACGTTCGGCAAGGCCGCCGCTCGCGGCCTCGGCGAGGCTGCCCATCCCTTCGTCGCCCGCCTTCGGCCACGTGTCCTTCAGCTCGTCGACGGTGCGCTCGAGCTCGGGAAGGGCGCGATGGACCGCCGCCATGATGGCCGGGTCGAGGTGGGCGCCGGCCATCCCGTCCATCATCTCGAGCGTCCGGTCGATCGAGTACGCCGGCTTGTAGTACCGGGGCGCCGTCAGCGCGTCGAACACATCCGCGGCGGCGACGATGCGCGCGCCGATCAGGATCTCGCCGCCGCGCAGCCCTTTCGGATAGCCCGTGCCGTCCATCCGCTCGTGGTGCTGCGCCGCGATCTCGGGGACCTCGCGCATGTCCGGCGGGAAATCGAGGTAGCCGAGGAACTCCGCGGTCTTCTCCGCGTGGGCCTTCATGTACGCGAACTCGGCCTCGTCGAGCTTGCCCGGCTTCTGCAGGAAGCGGTCGCGGACGGCGATCTTCCCGTAGTCATGGAGCAGCGCCGCGGCCTGCAGCCGCTCGAGGTCCTCGTCCGAGAGTCCGGCCTCCGCGCCAATGACCGCCGCGTAGCGCGTGACGCGCTTGCTGTGGCCGGCGGTCTGCTGGTCCCGCGCGTCCACGGTCGTCGCGAGCGTCTCGATGAGCGACAGCCAGAGGCGCTTCTGCGCCGTCACGAGCTGCGCATTCTCGACCGCGACGGCCGCCGAGGACGCGAGCGCGCGAAGCGTGGTTTCGTCCTCGGTCGTGAAGTCTCCGTCCTTCTTGTTGATGGCCTGGAAGACGCCGATGACCGCGCCGTCGTGATCGGTCATCGCAAGGGTCAGGAGGTTGCGCGTGCGGAAGCCGGTCCGCTTGTCGCTCTCGTCGCTGAACCGCGGATCCGCGTACGCGTCGGGGATGCTGATGGTCTCGCCGGTCTGCGCGACCGTCCCGGCGATCCCCACGCCGATCGGGAACCGCAGCTCGCCCACACCCTTGCCGGTCGCGACCCGCGACCAGAGCTCCTGGCGGGCCTGGTCGACGATGTAGATCGTCGCGCGCTCCGAGCCGACCATGGTGACGGTCGCCTCGGCGATGAGCCGCAGGAGCGCGTCGAGGTCGGTCACGGTCATGAGCCGTCGGGTGACGTCGAGCAGGGTGTCGAGATCGCGCCGGCCCGCCCCGCGCCGCCGCTCGGCGGCGCGCCGCTCGCGGCTCTCCTCGCTCCGGCGGTCCATGCGGTCGGCGCTCCGGCGCTCGCCGATCCGCCGCTCGAAGGGCTGCCGGCTCACGACGCCTCCAGCGGGATCTGGGCCATCACCGGGCTGACGCTCTCCGCGATCCGCTCGAGGAGCATCTGGTCGCGCCGCTCGAACGGACCGCTGCGCTTGTTCAGGACCTGCAGCACCCCGATCACCGACCGGCCGGTCGCGTCGAACACCGGCACGACGAGCATGTTGAGGGTCCGGTAGCCGCTGCGCAGGTCGACGTTGCGGTCGAATCGCGGGTCCGCGTACGCATCGGGCACGTTGATCGTCTCGCCGGTCATCGCGACCTGCCCGGCGATGCCGGTGCCGAGGGGCAGGCGGATCTCAAGCGCCGTCCGCGACGCGATCCGCGACCAGAGCTCGTGCTTCGCCTGGTCGACGAAGTACACGGTGCAGCGCTCGGCATCGCAGGCCTGCGCGCAGAGATCGATGAGGCCACGGAGGTAGGCTTCCCGATCGCGTTGCACGGCGAGGTGGGTCAGCTTCATGAGCACGAAGGCGACCTTGTCGTCGATCATCGCCCGGCCTAGTGGTAGCCCGCGATCGCGGCGGCGCCGATCGGGCGCTCGGGCGCGGGCGCGGGATTCGGGCTCTCGATCGAGCCGATGCTGTTCACCTGGTAGCACCGTACCGGCTCTGCGCGACCCTTCACCTGCACGGCTCCGAGATCGATCGCCACGACGTCCGCACCGAGCTCGGAGAGCGTCTCCGCGCTCACCGCGACCTGGTCACGGCGCGCGATGTCGTTCGACGTCAGCCGTGATGCGACGTTCGCCGTGTCACCGATCACCGTGTACTCCATGCGGCCGAGCGCACCGAGAAAGCCCGCGACCACCGGCCCGGTGTTGATGCCGAAGCCGAAGGAGACATCCGGACCGCCGGTGCCGCGCTCGCCGACGATCCAGCGTTGGATCTCGAGGGCGGCCTGCACCGCCTTGCGGGCGGGCTCCGCGACGGGGAGCGGCGCGCCCCAGATGACCATGATGTTGTCGCCGTTGAACTTGTTCACGGTGCCTTCGTAGCGATTGACGATATTCACGATCCCTTCGAAGTAACGATTCAGCGTGTCGAGCAGCACGCCGGGGGTCATCCCCTCGCTCAGACCGGTGAAGCCACGGATGTCCCCGAACAGTACGGTGACCCGCTTCTCCTCACCACCGAGGGCGAGCTTCCCGCTCTCTTCGATGTCCATGATCGTGCGCGCGATCGACGGGGTCACGAACCGGCCGAACGTGGTCTGCGTGCGCGTCACCGCACGCTGCTCCTCGACCAGCAGATAGCCGAGCGCGACGACCCACCAGAACGCCGACGGGATCAGGTAGCCGAGCGACGCGACGGCGATCGGGCCGTCGCCGGCGAGGCCACGCGTGGCAGCCGAGAAGAACAGGTACCGCGCATACCCGTACACGACGAGCGCGACGATCGCGGCGAGGAACCCGTAGAGCCGGAACGCGGCGACGAGCAGGATCCCGCCGAGCGTCGCGATGACGAGCTCGGCGAGCGTGATCGGCAAGCTCTCGCGGGTCTCGGGATACCGGTTCGTGAAGATGGACGAGGCGGCATTGGCCCAGATCTCGACGCCCCACATCTTCCGGGCGCCGCTGTTCGGAACGGGGTAGTTGTCGGGCTCCGCGGACAGCGTGTGCGCACCGATGAGGATCGTGCGATTCGCGATGAGCTCGCGCGGCACCCGGCCGGCGACGACGTCGGCGACCGAGACCACGCAGAACTCGTTCGGGTTCGAGCACGGCGCGGCAGCGGCGCGCGCGGCGAGATCCTCGGCGGGCGGGGCGGCGTAATAGATGAGCATGTGTCCGGTCTCGTCAATCGGCATGACCCGGTCCGCGGTCCCGGCGCGCCCGGGGAGCACCAGCGCCGCGCCCCGCCGCACGAGCGTGGTCTCGTCGCCGGCCACCTGCTTGCCGATGATCAGTGAGCGTGCCGCGGCGGCGAGCGGCAGCGAGTAGTAGCGACCGCTCGGGGTGTCGATGACCAGGCTCGCGGTGCGCACGCGGCCGTCCTCGTCCGGGAACACGTTGACCGCGGCGATGCCGGGCGGCTGCCTGACGGAGGATCGCGATCGGGACCTGCTCCGCGCTGAATCGAACGGCGCCTTCAGCGTCGCTCTGCGCGCCCGAGCCCTGCATCGCGAGGATGACGTTGCCGGCGTCCTTGATCGCGGCCGCCAGCGCCCGATCCTGGTCCGGGTTCGGCGAGTCGTCGTAGAAGCCGATGTCGAAGGCGACGAGGCGAGGCGCCAAGGGCTTCAGCGCGGCCAGCAGATCGACCCAGGCCTGCCGCGGGAGCGGATACGTGCCGTAGCGGCTGACGGTCTGGTCATCCAGCGCGATGACCGTCAGCTGGTTCGACAGCGTGCCCGGCGCGTTCGTGATGAACGTGTCGTACGTGACGGCCTGGAGGGTCGAGTCGAGGAGGTGTGTGTCGAACGCAAGCGCCCCGAGAAGGATGCCGAGGGCCGCGAGGGCGGCAAGGATGATCCGCTGGCGTTGCAGCCGCTTCGAGAGCACCCCTTCCCCCTTCGGCCCTAGCCTCGTCGGAGGCACTCCGGCGCGGTCATGCTAGCGGCTGGCCGCCCTCCGGAGCACGTCCTTGAGCACCGCGATCGAACGACCGTAGTCGGCGAGCGCGAGCCGCTCGATGGGCGTGTGGTCGTAGCGCGCGTCCCCCGGGCCGTACGCGACCATCGGGCAAGCCCATGCGGGGAGCAGGACGTTCATGTCGCTCGTGCCGGTCTTCTCCTTGAACGCCGCGTGGCCGCCGATGCCGGCGATCGCGCGGGCGAACGCGCTCGCGACCGGCGTCGTACGCGCGACGCGCGCCGGCTCTTCGGACGCGATCCGCTCGATCGTCACCTCCGCATCGCCGTCGTGCTGATCCGCGATCGCGCGCGCGGCGGCTTCGAGCTCATCCGTCGTGATCCCCGGCGGCACGCGGTAGCCGATGCGCAGGTCCGCCCGCTCGACCAGCCCGTCCCCGGCCGCGGCGCGCATCCCCTCGAGCCGGCCGTCGAGCCGCGCGATGGTGCGCGCGTGTGCCGTGAAGCGTGCCCAGAGCGCGAGCGCCTCTTCCGCGATCGTCGGGCCGGGCGATGCGCCGTGCCGCGCTTCGCGCGCGAGCGACACGCCGAGGACGAGCCGGCCCTTGTACCCGACGGTCACGCCGTCCCAGCCCGACGGTTCGCCGATCACGCACCAATCGGGTGCCGCGAGCGTCGCGCGGAAGCGCGCGCCCTTGCTCGTCGGCGATTCCTCCTCCACCGCGCCCACGACCGTCACGCGGACGCCGGGCACGGGCACCGTTGCGGCTGCGACGAACGCGGCGAGCGGGCCCTTCGCGTCCACGGCGCCGCGGCCGACGAGCTCCCCGTCCTCGACGCGCACCGGGATCTCGCCCGGCACCGTGTCGATGTGTCCGAGCAGCACCACGTGCGCCGGGCCGTCGCCGATCTCGCCGACCGCGTTGCCGGCCGCGTCGACCGACGCGCGGAAACCCCGCTCGGCCATCCGGGCAACGAGCCACTCCACCGCGTCGCCTTCCTGCCGCGACACCGACGGGATCGCGACGAGGCCGCCGACGAGCGCGACGTCGTCCGGCGCGAGCTCCACGTCGTTCACGCCGCGAGCGCGGCGCGCGTCGCATCGATCACGGCGTCGATCTGCTCGGCCGAGATGACGAGCGGCGGGAGGTACCGCACCACCGTCGGGCCCGCGCCGAGCGCCAGCACGCCGTTGTCTTGAAGCCTCTTGAGCGTCGGTCCGGCGTTCTCCTTGAGCTCGATGCCCTGGATCAATCCGAGCCCGCGGACCTCGCGGATCCTGGGCGACTCGATCGAGACGAGGCCCTCGTGCAGCTGCCGCCCACGGTCCGCGGCGGCGGCGGCGAGGCCGAGCCGCAGGTGCTCGTCGATCGCGGCGACCGCAGCCGCGCAGGCCAGCGGGTTTCCGCCGAAGGTCGTGGAGTGCGAGCGCTTCGGGAGCTCGCCGAGGGCGCGGGAGAACGCGATCGCGCCCATCGGGATGCCGCCGGCGATCGACTTCGCGAGGCAGAGGACGTCGGGCACGATCCCGAATTGCTCGATCGCGAACATCGTCCCCGTGCGCCCGAAGCCGGTCTGGACCTCGTCGACGACCAGCAGCACGCCACGTTCACGGCAGAGCCGCGCGGCCTCGGCGATGAACTCCCCCGTCGCCGGGCGCACCCCGCCCTCACCCTGGACGAGCTCCACGATGAACGCCGACGTCTCGGTCGTCAGCGCCCCGTCGAGAGCCTCGACCTTGTTGAACGGGATATGGCTGAACCCCTCGAGCAGCGGACCGAAGAGCTCGCGGTACTCGGGGCCCCAGGTCGCCGACAGCGCGCCCATCGTCTTGCCGTGGAAGCCGCGCATCGTCGCGACGACCTTCGTGCGCTTCGTCGCGAGGCGCGCGAACTTCAGGGCGCCCTCGATCGCCTCGGTGCCGCTGTTGCAGAGGAAGATGCGGTCGAGCGATGGCGGCAGGATCCGCGCGAGCCGGTCGTACAGCTCGGCGCGGCGGTCGTTGTAGAAGAGCTCGGTGCAGAACGACAGCGTGCGAGCCTGCCGGGCCAGCGCATCGGCGACCGCGGCGTTCGCGTGCCCGAGATTGCCCGAGCCCTGGCCGCCGACGCAGTCGATGTACCGGTTGCCGGCATCGTCCCACACGACCGCCCCGTCGCCTCGCACGAGCGCGAGGTCGCGCTTCTGATAGAGGCCCGAGGTATGCGCGGCCTCGCGGCTGATCGTGTCAGCCATGGATGACCGTGCGGACGCGCGGATCGCCCGCGGCGCTGCGGATGATCACCTCGCCGACCCCGCCCTCGATCGCCTCGCGCGCGGCCAGGATCTTCTTCTTCATCCGGCCCTGGGCCAGTCCCTCGGCCTCGTCGAGCGTCGTCTCCGGTACGAGCGAGTCCGGATCGGCGACGTCGCGCAGGAGGCCGGGGACGTTCGTCAGGATGAGGAGCGCATCGGCCTCGATCGCGACCGCGATCCGGGCGGCGACGCGATCACCGTCCACGTTCACCGCCTCGTTCTCGATGGACAGTGCCAGCGGCGCGACGACCGGGACGCGGCTCGGACCCATCAGCTGGCGAAGCAACGGCACGTTCACCGCCTTCACCGTGCCGGTGTAGTCGTCGCGCAGGATGACGGTCTTGCCATCCTTCACGGACCGAATGGCCTTCCGCTCCGCGACGAGGAGCCGACCCGAGAGACCGGACAGGCCCACCGCGTCGACGCCGCGCGCCTGCAGCTTCTCGACGTAGAGGAAATTCTCGACCCCGAGCGCGGCCATCGCGAACAGCTCGAGCGTCCGGCGGTCGGTCCGGCGGCTCTGATGGCCGGACGGCGAAACGATCGTCTCGACCGGATGCCCGAACGCCGCCTGCAGCTTGTCGGTCTCGGCGGACGCGCCGTGCACGAGGACGATCTCGTCCGAGCGCGCGACGTCCGCGACGAGGTCGGCCACGCTGTCTCGGTCGACTCCCGCCGAGCCGCCGGCCTTGATGACCGCACGCAGCGTCACGGATGCAGCCCCGGGAACTCGAGCCCGGCCGTCTCGGGGAAGCCGCACGCGACGTTCATCGCCTGCACGCCGTTGCCGGCCGCGCCCTTGACGAGGTTGTCGATCGCGCAGAGGGCAACGACGCGCTCGCCGCGCGGGTCGGAGGCGAAGCCGACGTCCGCGAAGTTCGAGCCGGAAAGGAGCTTGGGCTCCGGATAGCGGAAGATCCCGGTCCGCTCCTTCACGATCCGGACGAACGGCTCATTCGCGTACGACTCGCGGTACGCGCGCCAGCAGGCCTTGTCGTCGACGCCGGCCTTGACGGGCACGTGGGCCGTCGCGAGCACGCCGCGAACGAGCTCGACCGCGGTGACCGACAGCTGCACGCGGACGCCGAGCTCCTGCTCGACCTCCGCGGTGTGCCGGTGGCCGACCGGCTTGAATGACCGCACGACGCCGGCACGCTCCGGGTGATGCGAGTCCTCGCCCGGCTCGCGGCCACCCTCGCTCGAGCCGACCTTGCACTCCACGACGATCGGACGCGAGGGATCGATGAACCCGGCGCGCGCGAGCGGCAGCAGTGCCAGGATCGTCGCCGTCGCGTTGCACCCGGCGCCCGTCACGAGCTTCGCCGTCCGGATGTCGTCCCGGTGCAGCTCCGGGATCCCGTACACGGCCGCGCCGAGCAGCTCCGGGTGCGGATGGTCGGCTTCGTACCAGGAGCGATAGACCGACGCGTCGCGCAGCCGGTGATCCGACGAGAGGTCCACGACCAGCGTGCCGCGGGGCCGGAACTCGGAGAGGCGATGGGCGCCGTTCGGCAGCGAGAGGAACACGACATCGCAGCCGACGACGTCGTCGTAGCGCACGAACTCGAGTGACGTGCGCTTGCGGAGGTTCGGGTGCGCGGCGGTGACCGGCTTCCCGGCGAGCGATTCGCTGCCCGCGACGATCTCCCCCACCTCCGGATGCCCGCTCAGCAGCCGCAACAGCTCACCACCGGCGTACCCGCCGGCGCCGACGATGCCGACCTTCATCAGGCCTGCTTCGCGACGCCGAGGGCGTAGTCGACGACGCGGCCGGGGATGTTCACGCCGGTCGCGTCGATGGAGTTGCGGAACTCCATCGTGTAGTTCACCTCGTTCACGAGGAGGCCCTCGGGCGCCTCGAGCACGTCGATGGCGACGACGCCGCCGCCCACGGCCTTCGCCGCGCGCACGCAGAGATCGTTGAGCTCGGGCGTGACCTCGCACTTCGTCGCCTTGCCGCCGCGCGCCGTGTTCGTGATCCAGTGCTCGGAGTAGCGGTAGATCGCGCCGATCGTCTCGTCGCCGACGACGAACGCGCGGATGTCGCGGCCCGGCTTCGGGACGTACTCCTGGATGTAATAGATGGAGTGGATGTACGTCCCGAGCACGTCCTTGTGCTCGAGGATCGACTCGGCGGCGTCGCGGTCGTTCACGCGCGAGATGAGCCGGCCCCACGACCCCACGAGCGGCTTCAGCACCGCCGGGTAGCCGAGCTCCTCCACTGCGGCGAGCGCCGATTCGGGCGTGAAGGCGAGGCGCGTCCGCGGCGACGGAACGCCGTCGCGGATGAGCCGCATCGTCGTGAGGAGCTTGTTGCCGCAGACGTCCGCGACCTCGAACGTGTTGACCGTCGGGATGCCCCAGGTCTCGAGCACGGCGAGCGCATAGAGCGCGCGCGAGTGCTGGATGCACCGCTCGAGGACGACGTCGACGCCGAGCTCCGGCTTGCGCTCGAGCGAGAGGACGAGCTCGCGGTCGTCGATGACCTTCGTGGCGACCCTGCGGCGTTCGAGCTCCTCGAGGAGGAGCTTCTCCTCCACGCGCACGCGCGAGAGCAGCACGCCGACGGTGACACGGGGCCCCTGCCCCGTTCGGGGGCCCCTACCCCCGCTACTCACCCCAGTCTTCTTCGGCCTCCGGCGCGAGCGCGAGCGCGACCGGCGCGGTCGCCGTCACCTCGAGCTCCGCGCCGCAGTCCGGGCACGAGACGATCTCACCCTTCACGGCGTCGGCGCCCACGGCCAC
>DATCQC010000027.1:0-22839 GCA_036569685.1 Candidatus Limnocylindria bacterium
GCCAAGGGCGCAGCGCCCGCGGCCAAGGGAGCGGCGCCTGCGGCCAAGGCCGCGCCCGCCCCGAAGGGCAAGAAGGGCTAGCCGAAACGAGACAGCTCCGGGCCGGGTAATGCCGGCAGTGGAGCAGAGGTCCGCGGTACCAGCACGCCGTTTCGCAGGTCAGGCGGGCCGCGACGTCATCTGGGCGGTCTTCAACGCGAACCTGGCCGCCATCCTCCTCCTGTGGTGGGTGGGCAGCGGCCACGATGGCGTGAAGACCGTCGCCGATGCGCTGAACGTCATCGGTCGGGTCACCGCCCTCATCGGCACATACCTGGTGCTCTGGGAGCTCCTGCTGATGGCGCGGATCCCCTGGCTCGACGACGCCTTCGGCATGGAGGGCCTCGTGGTCCTGCACCGCCGGAACGGTTTCCTGATCATCTGGCTGCTCGTCGCGCACGGCGTGGCACAGACCATCGGCTACGCGATGGACAACGGCTACGGCATCCTCCAGCAGCTCGGCGACTTCATCGCGCACTACGACGGGTTGGTGCCCGCGATCGCGGCGCTGATCGTGCTGATCGCCGTGGCCGGGCTGTCGATGTCGGCCGCGCGGCGGCGCCTCTCGTACCAGACGTGGTACTTCATCCATCTGTACTCGTACCTGGCGATCGCCCTCGCGTTCGCGCACGAGCTCACGGTCGGGATCGACTTCATCCGCGCTCCGCTGTCGGTCGCGTACTGGTGGTCGCTGTACGCGGTCGTCGCAGCCGCGCTGCTCTACTACCGAGTGGCGCGACCGCTGCTGCGCTACGACCGGCACCGCTTCCGCGTCGAGCGTGTGGAGCGCGAGGCACACGAGGCGATCTCCATCTACGTGTCCGGACGCGACGTCGCGACGATGCCGTTCGAGGCCGGGCAGTTCTTCCTCTGGCGGTTCCTCGACGGCTCGCGCTGGTTCGAGGCGCATCCGTTCTCCCTGTCATCGGGCCCGGGCGCGCGGCATCTCCGCTTCACCACGAAGAGCATCGGCGACTTCACCGCCGCCCTCCCGCACCTCCGCCACGGCACGCCGGTCATCGTCGAGGGACCCTTCGGCCTGTTCACGCGCGAGGCCTGCCGCAGCTCGAAGGCCTTGCTCGTCGGTGGCGGCATCGGCATCGCGCCGATCCGGCCGCTCGCCGAGGTCCTGGCGCGCGACGGAGTCGACGTGTGCGTCCTGTACCGCTGCCGCCGCCAGCGCCACATCGCGTTCCGCGGCGAATTCGACTCGCTCGCATCGCGATTCGGCGTACGCGTCGAATATCTGGTGAGCAACCGAGGGCCGCAGGGCTGGATCCACGCGGACTGGTTCCAGCAGGCGAACCTCGTCAGACTGGTCCCGGACGTGATGGAGCGCGACGTGTTCATCTGTGGCCCGCATGGCATGACCCGGCAGCTCGTCCACACGCTCCGAGCGCTGGGCCTGGCCCCGGACCGGATCCACACCGAGGCGTTCGACTTCTGATGAGACGCGCACTCGCGGCCTTCGCGGCCACCGTCATCGGCGTGTACTGGCTCGTGACGTTCAAGGTCACGGCCGAGCAGGTCGACGTGCCAGTCGTGAGCGTGCCAGCGCCGCGCGTCACGACGGCACCCGGCCGCACTCCGCAACCGACGGCCCGGACGACGAATCCGCCCACGACCGGTGGCGTGACCAGCGGCACCGCATTCACCGGACCCACGGTCGAGACGCTGTTCGGGCCGGTGCAGATCCAGATCGCGCTGTCAGGCGGCAAGCTCGTGGACGTGCAGGCGCTCCAGTTGCCCAGCGACCGCTCGCGATCTGCGCGCATCAGCCAGTACTCCGCGCCGATCCTCCGAGCCGAAGCGATCCAGGCGCAGTCGGCGCGCGTCGACATCGTCTCGGGCGCGACGTACACGAGCCGCGCCTACGCGCAGTCCCTCGCGAGCGCTCTGAAGCAGGCAGGGCAATAGGGATGCGCCGGACCGAGGAGGTCATGGGCATGCCGATCACGATCGACGCGCGCGACGGTGATGGCGGCATCGACGAAGCGTTCGCCGAGCTCCGGCGGATCGACACGGTGTTCAGCCCGTTCATGCCGGACAGCGCCGTGTCGCGGATCAACGACGGACGCCTGCGGATCGAGGATGCGGACCGTGAGATCGAGGACGTGCTGACGGCGTGCGCGGCGTACGAGACCGCGACGGACGGCTTCTTCAGCGCGTGGCGCGGCGCGACGTTCGATCCCTCCGGATACGTCAAGGGCTGGGCGATCGCGCGCGCCTGCGCGATCCTCGATGCCCGCGGGCACCGCGCGTACTTCGTGGACGCCGGCGGCGACGTCCGAACGCGCGCCGAGAGAGGCGACGAGCCGTGGCGCATCGGGATCCGCCACCCCGTCGAGCGCGGATCGGTCGTGCGGATCGTGCTCGGCCGCGATCTCGCGGTCGCGACGTCCGGCACGTACGAGAAGGGCTCGCACATCTACGACCCGCACACCGGCGCGCCGGCCGACGAGCTGGTGAGCCTGACGGTGGTCGGCCCGAGCATCGTCGAGGCGGACGTGCAGGCGACCGCGGCGTTCGCGATGGGCGGGCGCGCGATCGACCATCTCGAGGGCCTACCGGGCTACGAGGCGTACGCCATCGGCCCGGATCTGCGTGCGACCTGGACCAGCGGGTTCGACGCGCTGTGCGCGGCTAGCTAGCTGACCTCGGCGAAGTCCTCGATCCGCACGTCGGGGAACGGGTTATCCGCGCGCTCGAGGCTGCGCAGCTCGACCTGATCGTCGCCGGTCCCGTGCGCCGCGATCTCGAGCGTGCGCTGCAGGCGCTGGGCGTGCGAGCGGAAGCGCTCGGCAGCGTAGTCACCGGCCTGTCCGGTCGTGACGAGGAACGGCCAGTCGCTCGACTCAAGGAGCAGCAGCTCGCGGAGCGCGTGGTCCGCGGCACGCTTGCGCAGCGCATCGCGCGGCGGAGCGTCCGCGACGGCTCGGACGCGGGACGCTGCGCTGCGGATCCCGTCCCACATCCAGTTCGTCTGCGGCGCGATCCAGGTCGAGTGGTCGTTGTTCTTGCCCCACGAGCCCTCGGCGAGCGCGATCCGCTCCCGCGGCGGCTGCGCCTCGAGCCGGCCGGCGACGGTCGTCGCGAGGTCACCGAGCTCGCGCAGCACCAGGCTCAGCCAGTCGATGCCCTCGAACCACCAGTGGCCGAAGAGCTCGCTGTCGAAGGTTGTGACGACCATCCCGTCGCGCCCCGTCGCGCGCCGATGCGCGGCGAGCTCGTCGCGGACCAACGCCGTGAAATGGTCGGCGTGCGCGCGGACGCGCTCCCCGGCCATCGGCACCGAGTACTCGGCCTTGTTGCCCAGATCCGTGGTGCCGGTCACGCGCCAGTAGCGGAGGCCGGACCGGTCGTCCTTGCGGTGGAACTCGCGGTAGAACGGATCTCCGGGATAGCCCTGCGACGCCGACCAGACCTGACCGGAGATCTCCGGATGGCGCGAGACCGCGGCGACCGCGGAGTCCGCGACGAGATACGGGCGGAACAGGTCGACCTCGGGATCGATGAGCGGTTCCGTCTGATCCAGCAGGGCGACGTGCGCGCCCGTGCCCGAGTGCCGCTCGGCGCGCTTCGAGCGGAACGGCTTCGCCGCGACGCCGACCTCGCGCCCGCGCATGAGGGCGGCATCGGTGAAGAAGTGGGTGAACCCGTGGCGCTCGAGCGCGCGCTCGAGGCCGGGCTTGTACGCGCACTCCGGCAGCCAGATGCCCGTCGGCTCGATGCCGACCAGGCGTTTCGTCGAAGCGAGACCCACGCGCAGCTGCGCCTCCACCGAGCGCGGGTCGAGCAGCGGGAGATAGCCGTGCGTCGCGGCCGAGGTGAGGATCTCGACCTCGCCGGTGCGTGCGAGATCGGCGAACGCCCCGACGATGTCGCGCCCGAAGCGCTCGGTGAACGCCTGCTTCAGGCGGCCGTACGACCCGCGATAGAACTCCGCGACGGCCTGCTTCGCCGCAGCGCCCGCGACCCCGAAGTCCCACGCGTCGAGCTCGGCGCGCCGGATCTGGTCGTCGGCATACGCGAGGAATCGCGTGCAGATGTCGGGGTCGGCGAGCTGCTCCAGGAGGGTCGGGGTGAGCCCGATGGTGATCCGGTAGCGCACGCCTTCCGCACGCAGGTCGTGGAGCAGGACGAGCAGCGGCAGGTACGTGCCGAGGATCGCCTCATGGACCCATTCTTCGCCGTGCGGCCAGCGCCCGGCGCCCCGCACGTAGGGCAGGTGGGAATGGAGGACGAGGGCGTATGCGTCGGACATGGGTTTCAGCCTACGCGCCGTAGCATCGCCGCCGTGAGCGAGCGACCGTTCGGCATCGATCCGAACATCCGCACCGCGGCGACACTGCCGGCCCGGGTGTACTCGGATCCCGAGCTGTTCCGCGTCCAGCGCGAGCGCGTCTTCGCGCGAACCTGGCAGTACGCCGGGCACGACGATCTCGTGAGCGTTGCCGGCCAGGTGTTCCCGTTCACGCTCCTTCCCGGCGCGCTCGACGAGCCGCTCGTGCTGACGCGCGATGGCGAGGACCGGCTCCACTGCCTGTCGAACGTGTGCACGCACCGTGGGACCCTCGTCGTCGAAGGGGCGGGCCACCTGCAGCAGCTGCGCTGCCGCTATCACGGCCGGCGGTTCACGCTCGACGGCCGCTTCCACTCGATGCCCGAGTTCGAGGAAACGGCGAACTTCCCGTCGAAGGCCGACGACCTGCCGCAGCTGTCGCTCGCGCAACTCGAGCGCTTCCTGATGGTCGCGCTCGCGCCGGCGATGCCGTTCGACGAGGTGGCTTCGCCGGTGCGCGCGCGGCTCCGCGGACTGCCGTTCGCGGATCTCGTCTACGACGCGGCCGCGGCGCGCGACTACCTCGTGGAGGCGAACTGGGCCCTGTACGTCGACAACTACCTCGAGGGGTTCCACATCCCGTACGTCCATTCGAGCCTCGCGACGACGCTCGACTACGGCGCGTACGCCGTCGAGCTCGAGCGGTATGCGGTCCTGCAGCTGGGCGTCGCGAAACCGGGCGAGCGCGCGTTCGCGCAGCGAGCGGGTCACCGCGACGCCGATCGCTCGATCGCCGCGTACTACTTCTGGCTCTTTCCGACGACGATGTTCAACGTGTACCCATGGGGCGTGTCGGTGAACGTGGTCACGCCGCTCGCGGTCGACCGCACGCGGGTCTCGTTCCTGCCGTTCGTGTGGGACGACAGCCTGCGTGCTGAGGGCGCCGGGGCCGGGCTCGATCGGGTCGAGCGTGAGGACGAAGCGATCGTCGAGGCGGTGCAACGCGGCGTGCGCTCCCGCTTGTACGACCGCGGCCGCTACTCCCCCGCCCGCGAAGGCGGCGTGCACCACTTCCACCGGCTGCTCGCCGAATTCATGCATGCCTGAGGTCCGCTCGGTGCGCGCGGAGCTCGACGACCTCGACGCGCTCGTCCCCTTGTTCGACGCGTACCGCCGGTTCTACGGTCAGACCGCAGACCTCGCCGGCGCGCGTGCGTTCCTGGCCGATCGATTCAAGCGCGGGGAGTCGGTGATCTTCCTCGCCGTCGTCGATGGCGCGATCGTCGGCTTCACCCAGCTGTACCCGACCTTCTCGTCCGTCTCGATGAAGCGCCTCTGGGTGCTGAACGATCTGTTCGTGGCGCCGGACGCGCGCAAGTCGGGTGCCGGTCGCGCGCTGCTCGAGCGCGCCGAACGGTGGGCCGCCGAGACCGGCGCGAAGGGGCTCACGCTGAGCACGGAGATCACGAACCTTCCCGCTCAGCGTCTCTACGAGGCCTGCGGCTGGACGAAGGACGACGAGTTCATCCACTACCACCGCTTCTTCTGACGCGTCTATCCTCAGCCGCTGCACCGCGATCACGCTGAAGGGGGACGGGCGATGGCGAATCCGGTCATGTGGTTCGAGGTCATGGGGAAGGACTCGGCCGGCCTGCAGCGCTTCTACCGCGACGTCTTCGGGTGGAAGCTGACGGCGCCGGTGAAGGAGCAGGGCAACTACAGCATGCTCGAGCGGCCCGACACCGGCATCGGCGGCGGATTCGGTGAGGGCGACGCACGGGTCAGCGTCTACATCGAGGTCGCGGAGCCACAGCGGTTCGTCGACAAGGCCGTCGCCGCCGGCGCAACGCTGCTCATGCCGGTCACGCAGATCACGCCCACGACGACGATCGCGATGCTCACGGATCCGGCAGGCAACACGTTCGGGGTGATGAAGCCGCCGCCGGCTCAGCGGAAGACCACCACGAAGCGCACCGCGGCATCGAAGGCCAGTCGCCCGCGGAAGAAGTCGACGGCCGCGCGCGGACGGACGTCGACCGCACGGCCGAAGAAGCGGACACGCCGCTCGGCCTAGCCTGCCGCGAACGGCCGAAGGCCATAAAATGGCCTTCGGCCATCGTGCCGACGTAGCTCAGTTGGTAGAGCAGCGGTTTCGTAAACCGCCGGTCGGCAGTTCGAGTCTGCCCGTCGGCTCAGCGCAGATCACGGACGTGGCTTCGCGTCGCAGGAGGAGTCCCAGTGGCACGCGCAGTCAAGTGGGGAATCCTGTCGACCGCCAATATCAACCGGAAGGTGATCCCCGGCGCGCGGGCGTCGACGAAGGTCGAGCTCGTCGCAGTGGCAAGCCGCGATCAGGCGCGCGCCGACGAGTACGCGAAGACGTGGGACATCGAGCGCGCCTACGGCTCGTATGACGCGCTCCTCGCGGATCCGGAGATCGAGGCGGTCTACATCTCGCTGCCGAACTCGATGCACTGCGAGTGGTCGATCAAAGCGCTCGAGGCCGGGAAGCACGTGCTGTGCGAGAAGCCGCTCTCGCGCCGCGCGAGCGAGGTCGAAGCAGCATTCGACGCTGCCGATCAGGCGGGCCGGCTCCTGAGCGAAGCGTTCATGTACCGGCACAACCCACAGACCAAGCGCGCGAAGCAGCTGGTGGACGAAGGGGCGATCGGAGAGCTCCGGCTCATCCGCTCCACGTTCAGCTACCCGCTCTACGACAAGGACAACATCCGTCTCAGCACCACGCTCGACGGTGGTGCGCTGATGGACGTCGGTTGTTACTCCGTCAGCGGGTCGCGGCTCTTCGGGGGCGAGCCGCAGAAGGTCTCCGGCGAGGCGTGGTTCGGACCGTCGGGCACCGACTGGGCCTTCGCCGGCGTGCTTCGTTTCCCAGGGAACGTGGTCGGACTCTTTGACTGCGGCACCGCGATGCCGGATCGCGACGAGCTGGAAGCGATCGGAAGCGAAGGTTCCTTGTTCCTGGACGATCCGTGGCATTGCGTTGTGCCGGGCATCGAGCTCCGGCGCGATGGACGGGTCGAGCGGATCGAGCTCGCCCGGGTCGACTCGTACCGGCTCGAGCTCGAGAACCTCAGCGACGCGATCCGCGGCGAGGGCGAGCCGCTCCTTGGACGCGACGACGCTATCGGACAGGCCCGGGCACTTGAAGCGCTGCATGACTCAGCGAGAACCGGCAGGTCGGTCGCACTGTGACCGACTGAAGTCGGCCGTCAGGCCTTGGGGTCCGATCGCATCATCGCTCCCTAGAAGAAGCTGAGCGGGTCGAGATCGCGGCCGCTCGGGACGGCCTGGACCGACACCACCACCTGGAACGGGGTGCCCGGGTCGTAGAACGTGGCCCAGGAGGAGCGTCCCGCGCCGAGCTGACGGAAGAGCGCGCCGCCCACCCTGATCGGTTGGCCATCCTCCACGAGCACCTCGACATCGGATCCGAGCGCACCCGGCCGATAGGTCATCCTGGTGTTGACGGATACGACCGTGATGTACGGATAGAACGGCAGCGATGGGACGTTCGACCCGACCCGGACGCTTCCGTCGATCAGCTGGTACATCCTGACTTCGACGACCCCATCGAGCGCCGCCGTGACGACGGTCCCGGTCCGGACCTCGAGCCCGGCGTACGTGTGACCGGCGGACAGGTACGCCGTGGCGACGATCGGTGGTGCCTGGGACGGGGTCGCGGTCGGCGACGGCGGCGGGCTTGCGGGTGCCAGCGTCACCGACCCCGACAGCACCGCTGTCGGCCCGGACGCTTCGGGGGTCCGCGACGCGCGGTCCGCCGGGGCGACGCGGTCACCGCCGGCGCTGACCGTCCCGCTGATGACGTTGACGAGCATCGTCACCGCGACGACTACTGCGACGAATGCAACGACAATCGTCAGGTTGTCGAGGACTCGCCCCAGTCCGGGCCGCGGAGCGGGCGCAGACATTGAACCTCCGGAGGCGTTGCTCTCCGCGCATCTGCCCCTCACGACGGTAACGCGGAAGGGTGCCGCCACAGTGCGCCGAGGCCGCCGTTAGCTGCCGGTCAGGCTTCCCTCGGCCTCATCGACCGGCACGTCCTCGCGCGGGGCAGCCCCGTGGCTGCTTCGAACGAGCCGTTCCGCGGCGACGATCGACGCGAAAACATCCGCGCATTGCGCGGCCAGCTCGACGTCCTCGCCGCTGTAGCCTTCGCTCCAGCGTCCAAGGGCGAGCAGGCCGGACACGCGTTCGCCGCTCCGCAACGGCGCAATGATCAGCTCATGGGTCGTGCGCCTGATCCAGGAGCGAAGCGACGGCCCGGTGAGCCGGAAGACCTCACCGTCGAGGGCTCGCTCGAGGGGCGCGTGGTCACGCGGCCGGGCGATCTCGAGTACCAGCGCCTCGTGCGGATGGGCCGCTCGCAGCCGAAGCGATCCACCGCCTCGCAGCAGCCAGACCTGTGTGACGTCATGACGGAACGACTTCGCGAGGATCTCGACCATGACCGGCAAGCGCTCACCAAGATCCCGCTCGGCGAGCCCTATCCGGGCGAGCTCGAACAGCCCGAGCGCCTGCTGGCGCGTCCGCGTGTCCTGGATCGCCGCGGCCGCGCGCGTCACCTCCAAAGCCAGCACCGTGCTGATGCTCGCCGCACGGGCGGCGTCCGCGGCGTTGAAGCCACGACCGGCACGGAGCGCGAGCAGCACGCCCTCGACTCCGTGGATGTGCCCGAGGGGCACCACCATGATCTCGGTGGACAGGCGTCCGTCGGCCAGCGCGATCGGGACCCGCAGCTGGACCGCCATGCCCTGTCGCGCCGCCTCTTCACGCGCCTCCACGACCGCGTCTTCGAGCGCCACCCGGTCCGAGACGTTGTGCGCATGCGTCATCCACGCAGGCTTCGACGCCACGACGGCCAGCGCGTCGTACTCGCCGATCACCCGGAGGGCCCCAAGGCGCGCATCCCACTCGTCCTGCTCGCTCGCGATCGCGCGCCGCGGCTCGGTCGGCGACCCCAATAGGCCGAGCACGTCGGTCGGTGAAGCCGATTCCTGTCGGACGATGCGCTCGGCAGCTACCCGGAACGATTTCGACGGCACTTTCAACCTCGCACGCTGCCCTCGAGTGACCCGCGGCCCTCACCGAGCTCGTTAGGGACAGCATCGCCGTGTGTGCAAGCTGCGTCAAACGACGAGTGCAAGAGAACGCGCCCGCGTGCGAGCATTCGAGGTGCGAGATGAGCCAAGCCGTTTGGGCCGGAAGCATCAGCTTCGGACTCGTGGACATCCCGGTGCGTTGGTCAAGGCCGGCACGGCCGCACGGCGAGAACATCGAGGGCGCGGTGCCTGCCGCGACGGTCGACGATCTGATGGCGACGCTGAAGGCGAGCGTCGAGACCGCGAAGCGCAAGGGCGAAGGCACCGCCAAGGCTCGACAGCGGGCCGAGCGCCAGAGCACAGGATGAGCTAGGCGCTTGCAGTGATCTCCGCGACCGAGCGGAGCCGCGGGAGTGGCGAGAACACGATGAACAGGACCGACGCGAACGTGCCGAGCCAGGCGATCCCGATGGCCGTCCGGACGCCGAAGCTCTCGGCGATCGCGGCCGCGACCAGCGCGCCGAACGGCGCGGCACCGTGCGAGAGGACGTCGAGCGTCGCGTTCACGCGGCCGAGCACGCGGTCCGGGACGGCGGTCTGAACGACGGTGTCCTGAGCGATCCATTGGATCGTGTTCGTGGCGTCACCGATGAGCTGCGGCAGGAACACCATCAGCGTCGCCACGAACAGCGGACCGCTGGCGAGCGGCGTGAGCACGCCGATCGCCGAGCTCGCCAGCATCATGACGAGGATCGATCGGCCGAGACCGAACCGACGCACGACCCGTCCCGCGAATGCGGCGCCGACGAGCGCGCCCGCCCCGCCGGCCGAGATCACCATGCCGAGCAGCAGCGGCGTGAGCTTGAGCTCCTCGAGCAGGTACAGGCTGTAGAGCGCCGCGTAGAACGACCCGAAGAAGTGCTCCGAGATCGAGCTCGCGGCGATCGGGAAGACGAGCGCGTGCCGCTGAACGAAGCGGAGGCCTTCGCCGATCTCACGACCGAGCGCCTGGCGCAGCTCGCGCGAGCGCGGCGCCTCGCGCGCGCGGATCGCGATCAGCGAGACCGCCGACACGACGAACGAGACCGCGTCGACGAGGATCGCGAATGGCGCGCTCGCGACCTGCACGATCGCGCCAGCCAGGCCCGGTCCACCGACCTCCGCGACCGATGAGCTCAGGGAAAGCTTCGCGTTGCCCTCGAGCAGGCGGTCCACGCCGACAAGCGACGGCAGATACGAGTGGTACGCGGAATCGAACAGCGTGCCGAGGCACGCCTCGAGGAACGCGACGACGTACAGCTGCTCGATCCGGAGCGTGCCCGCGGCGGCGGCGGCAGGGATGGAGAAGAGCAGTCCGGCACGGATCACGTCGGTCCAGATGAGCACCGGGCGGCGGGGCAGCCGATCGACCCACGCTCCCGCCACGAGACCGACGAGCAGAACGCCGGACGATGCCGCGACGACCAGATACGCCATCTCGGCGACGCCGGCACCGAGCGTGAGCAGCGCCACCAGCCGCAGCGCGGTCCGCGTCACGGTCGATCCGAGCTCCGAGACGGTCTGCCCCGCCCAGAGCTTCAGGAAGTCGGCGTGACGCCACAACGACGACATCGTGACGCGAGCCTACCGTCGCGAGCGCTCCGGTAGGCGATCTGCCGATAGCATCGGACGATGCCGAAGTCGGCTGAGATCGACCGCTGGTTCGCACGGACGAAGCCGCCATCCGAGGCCGCGCTGAGACGCGTGCGCGACATCATCCTCGCCGCGGATCCGAGCATGCGTGAGCGCGTGCAGTACGGCATCACATTCTCGTCGACGAAGAGCGGCGACTTCGGCGCGTTCGTCCGGTACAGCGAGGCCGGCGTGAACCTCCGACTCCACCACGGCGGCCGCCTGCGGGAGCGGTACCCGCACCTCGAGGGGACCGTCGCGAAGCGGATGCGGATCGCCGACGTGCGGCAGGCGAACGCGCGAGCGTCGGAGCTGCGCTCGATGGTCAAGGAGTGGTGCACGCTGGGCAACACGGCGCGACGCAGGCCGCCACCTCGTTGAGGCGTCAGTCCGAGAGCATCACCGAGAATCCATCGCGACCGTCGTAGCGCGGGCGGAATCGCTCGGTGTTGTAGTAGCGAGCGACATCGATGGTGCGCGGTCCGAGGCTGGGATCGGGCACGGCAACGTGCGTGTACCGGCCGCCGCGGATCGCGACCATCCGGCCGGAGGCACCGTCGACGATGAGGTCGACGGCGATGTTCGCGAACGTGGTCGCGACCATCTGGTCGAACGAGTCCGGGTCGCCGCTCCGAAGGTCGTACGTGAGCTGGCTCACGATCGCATCCTCGCCACCGCGCCGCCTGATCTCCTCGGCCAGCGCCTCGCCGATGTCGGCCTTCCGGCGATGACCGAACCCATCCGGATCGCCGAGCTCGCCAAGCTTCGCGCCGATCCACGTCGCACCCTCCGCCACGATGACGAAGGCGTAGCGGCTCGGATTCGCGCGCTTGTCCGCAACGAGCAGGGCGACGAGCCGCTCGAGGTCGAACGGGGCCTCGGGGATCAGGCAACGCGCCGAGGTGACATAGGCGATGTGGAGAGCACTGAAGCCCGCGTCACGGCCGAAGATCCGGAACACGCCGATGCGCTCATGCGACCCGAGCGTCGTTCGTTGTCGGTTGATGAGCTCCTTCGCCCGGGTGACCGCGGTCGAGAACCCGATGCAGTACTCGGTATCGCGCACGTCGTTGTCCATCGTCTTCGGGATCGCCACGAGCGAGACGCCACGCGCGGCGATGCCGTGCGCGTACCCGAGCGTGTCGTCCCCTCCGATGACCACCAGATGGTCGAGGCCGAGGTGCGCGATGTTCTCCAGCACCACAGGCGTGAGGTCGTAGCCGCCGTCGGTCGCCGCGTAGCGTTCGGCGCCGGCGGACAGGTGCGCAGGTAGGTCCTCACGGTTCATGCGGGCCGGGTTCGTGCGTGACGTGTGCAGCATCGTCCCACCGGTGCGATCGATGGTCCGCGTGTTTGCGCGGTCGAGCGGCAGGACGTGCTCGCGATCGAGATCGGAGCCGGGCGCCAGGTGCGTGAGACCGAGCCAGCCGCGGCGGATCCCCAGCACCGTGTATCCAAGCTCGGTCGAGCGATACACGACGCTCTTGATGACCGAGTTCAAGCCCGGAACGTCACCGCCGCCGGTGAGGATCCCGATGCGACGCGTTCCCGGCATTACCTCCCGCTCCCCGGGGCGATGCTAGATGACGATGCCGATCCTCAGACCTCGATCGGCAGCTCGTAGACCTCCGCGGTCGGATGCCCCGCGCGCTCGTGGATCTTCATGATCGCTTCCTTATTCGGACCGGACGAAAGGCAGAAGACCTTGCCGCTCTTCGGGTCGAGCCAGGCGCGCTCGAAATGCACCTTCTCGTCCTTCTCGATCGCGAGGTCCGCTTCATGCGCCTGCTTCAGCTGCTCCGCGGTGACGCCAACGAACCCGTCGTGAACGTCCATGAACTTCGGCATGTGGTCCTCCCTAAGTCGCGTTTCTGGAACGAATGCCGAGCCTACTCGGCGTGCGCGAGGACGCCCGGCGGACACCAGTCCGCCGGGCGCCGTTCACCCGTGAGTCGCGGGTGAGCTAGCGAGCGCCGACGAGCTCGGGCTCGCGGGTCGGAGTGGTTTGAGCGGCCGGGACGACGCCCAGCTGCTGGAGGAGGCCGAGCGAGTCGAAGAGCGACCAGGCCTCGATGACCTTGCCGTCCTTGATCTTGCTCGTCATGACGCCGGTGACACTGGTGTCCTTGCCGGTCGCCGGCATTCCGTTGAACTCACCGGTGTTCTTGCCGGTCGCGATGAGGTGCTGAACAACGAAATCGCCCTCAGCGATCTCACGCTCGATCGTGATCTTCATGTCCGGGAACGCCTTGAGGTACGTCACGAGGGTGCTCTTCGCGCCCTGGGGACCCTTCACGAGCGTCTTGTTCTGCGGGTCGTGCAGGATCGCGTCGCTCGAGAAGAGCGTGTCGAGGATGCTCGGGTTGTGCTTGGTCCACGCCTCATCGACGATGCGGCGGGCGATGGTCTTGTTCTGATCGGTTGACATGGTTTGCTCCCTTTTCTCATATCGGTACCTGCGTGATGTGCGCGACTGGGCCGCCAGCGATCGCGAGCACTCGCCGGCGCTGAGCTCGGCGTGCATCGGATCGATCGGACCCAGCGGAACCTCACTGTCCTCCCGATCACGGTGAATACAAGGGGCGACGGCTACATCGTTGGGCGTTCGGCGGGCGGATCGTTGGGGGATCGTCATGTGGGCCGTTCGTACTAGGGCGGGGCCGTTCGTAGGAGGACCCTTCCGTCCCTTGTTGGCCGGCTCACGCACGCCTTTTACTTCGCTGCGTTGGTGTGAGGAGGTGTCCCGTGTTGGCTCAGATCCATCGTCTCGGTGCGTTGCGCATGATCGTGATCGCGGTGATCGCCTGCCTCATCGGCAGCGGCACCGTTGTCGCCGCGAAAGCGGGGCCGTTCAACGGCACGAGCGGCAGTATCCAAGCATGCTACAAGCCTGACGGTAGCCTCCGGCTTGTGACCGACCCGAGTGATTGCCGGTCTAACGAGGTGAGCCTCACCTGGGATCAGAGCGGTCCGGCCGGCCCGACCGGGCCGACTGGCGCGACCGGTGCGACCGGCGACACAGGGGCGACCGGTGCAACGGGGGCGACGGGCCCGACCGGAGCAGCTGGAGCGACCGGCGCGGCGGGCGCGACCGGTGACACCGGCCCGCAGGGCGGGACCGGGGCGACCGGCGCCGCGGGTGAGACGGGCGCGAAGGGCGACACGGGCGCGACAGGCGCCACCGGCGCGACCGGTGCGACGGGGCCGGCCGGAGCCGGCAACCCGCAGGCTGAGGCCGACAGCGGTCGGTCCTGCTCGTTCGGGTTCTGCGATGAGAACTGGGTCTCCAACAGCGGCAACACGTTGCCCCACACCCTCGCGTCGCTCACGACGACCCACGCCGGCGGGCAGATGCTCCTGCAAGCGACCGGACACTGCGGCGTGACCGGCAGCAACCGGGTCTACGTCACGATCGAGGACAGCGCGAGCGTCGTGCAGACCGACGGCACCCGTCGCTACGCGCTCGTCGGTACTCCGGCCATCTTCGCGAACAACGGAACGCAGACCAGCGTCAACGTGAACGCGAACGGCACGTGGGACCTCTCATTCGCCACCGTTCGCGTGGACGTCCCGGCCGGCCCGAAGACCTACTACCTGAACTTCAAGTCCACGACGACGGGATCGGTGTTCTGCTCGGGCGAGCTCGTCGCGACCTGGTCGAGCCAGGTGGATCCGTGACCCGCTAGACGCGGAGCTCCGCGACCCTCGACCCGTTGCCTGGCGCGCGGTCATCGGACCCGCGCCCGGGCGGAAGGCGAATAATCGAGCGATGCCGTCGCTCAGCGCCACCGCCCGGGCCAAGCTCCCCGCCAGCGCGTTCGCCTACATCGACGCCAAGGGCCGGCGCCGGCTGCCGATCCACGACGCGTCGCACGTCCGGAACGCGCTGTCGCGGTTCGACCAGACGTCGTTCGAGAACGACGCCGCGCGCGAGAAGGCGCGGCAGCGGCTCCTGGCGGCGGCGAAGAAGTACGGCATCGTGCCGATCGGATTCTTCGACGGGCAATTGCGCAACGAGCGCCTCCAGGCCGAGACCCGCCGGCCGGCGACAGATGTGGCGAGCCTGCCCCGCGGGACGGTGACCTTCCTGATGACCGACATCGAGGGCTCGACCGAGCTCCTGCGCACGCTCGGCGACGGCTACGCGAGGCTGCTCCGGGAGGTGCGCACGCTGATCCGGGGCGCCGTGCGCACGGCGAGCGGACACGAGGTGGACGCCCGGGCCGACGAGTTCTTCGCGGCGTTCCGCCGCCCGGCTCAGGCGCTCGCCGCGGCGGTCGCGATCCAACGCGGTTTACGGGAGCGAACGTGGCCCGACGAGATCGAGGTCTGCGTTCGCGTCGGCATCCACACCGGCCGCACGACGCTCGCCGAGACAGGCTATGTGGGCATCGCGGTGCACACCGCATCGCGCGTGTGCTCCGCCGGGCACGGCGGGCAGATCCTGCTCTCCACCGCGGCGCGCGACGCGATGGACGCCGCGCGTGCGGACGGCATCACGTTCCGGACACTCGGCCGCTACACGCTCGCGGGTCTCCCCGAGCCCGAGAGCCTGTTCCAGGTGAACGCGACGGACCTCCGCGTGAAGTTCCCGAAGCTGCGCGTGACCGCAGTGAGAGCTATTCCGGCAACGCGACGGTCGTGATGCGGACCTATCGCTTCGCGGCCGGCTGACTGACCTCCTTCAGCGTCTCGCCGACGGCGTTGACCGATTCGCGACGGGCGAGCTGTCCGATCGTGAGGATGCCCACCAGACGCCCGTCGTCGACGACCGGCAGCCGCCGCACCTGCTTTTCGGACATGAGCTTGGACGCGTCCTCGGCTCGCGTTGCCGGTGCGATCGTGACCGGCGTGGCGGTCATGATCTCGGACACCGCGATCCGCGTCGGGTCCTTCGTGCCGGCCACGACGCGGAGGACGATATCGCGGTCCGTCACGATGCCGACGAGCTTCCCGTCCTTCACCACCGGAAGCGAGCCGCAGTCCTTGCTCTTCATGAGCGCTGCCGCTTCCGTGCACGTCGACTCCGGACGAAGCGTTGCCGGATCGCGGGTCATGAGCTCTTCGACCTTCACGTCGAACCTCCTCGAGATGTCAGAGCACGCACTCAGCAGGTAGCGCGCCGCACGCGCGCGTAGGCCGTCGCCGACTCGCCGTGGAAGCAGTGGCACGGTCGATCGCAGAGCAGGCAGCAGTTGGATCATCGGCGGATCAGCACGCTCCGAGTGCGTGTCCGATGAGCGAGGACAGCGTTCCGTCCCACGATGGGACGGGGACCGTTGCTGCTCATGCGGATCGCGATCGTGGCTCTCTTGCTCGCTTCCGTGACTGCGATGACCAGGGGCCATCCCACGAGCGTCACGGGCCGCGCCGCCGCGGCCGTCGGTGACATCGCGTCCCGGGCGGTGGCCTACGCGCGGGGCGGTCCGGCCGGCTCGGGCACGATCGAGGGGCTCGACCCGAAGGTCGTGCGGCAGACGGCCGTGTACACCGGTTACCCGCAGGGGCCGCTCGCTCCCGGCGAGACGCACGCGATCCCCGTCACGGTCCGCAATCAAGGGGACGACACCTGGGAGCGCACGGGCGCCCATGCGGTGCAGCTCGCGTATCACGTGTATGACGCTGCCGGGACGCTCGTCGCGTGGGATGGTCTGCGCTCCGCGCTTCCGGCGGACGTCGCGCCGGGTAGCGACGCGACGGTCTCGATGGTGTTGGCCGCTCCGCCTGTGACCGGCATCTACACGATCAAGCCGGATCTCATCCGTGAGGGCGAGGCGTGGTTGTCATCGGAGGACGCCGCTCCGGGGGCGTTCACGCTGCGCGTGACGACAGACCTGGACGCGGGCTACGGGCCCTCGACCGCCCCGGCGACGATCGTCCCGGGCGGGGAGGTACCGATCGAGGTGCACCTCGAGAACACCGGACTGCAGGCCTGGCCCGCCGGCGGTGCGGCCCCGGTCCGCCTCGGCTACCACTGGCTCGACGGGACGCCGGTCGCGGTCGTGTGGGACGGCGCACGGGCGGTGCTTCCACACGATGTCCAGCCCGGTGAGGACGTCACGGTCACCGTGACCGTGCGCGCACCGCGCGCGGAGGGCACGTTCATTCTCGCGTGGGACATGGTCCAGGAGGGGGTTGGCTGGTTCTCGGGGCACGCCGTCGCCGCGAAGCACGAGCTCGTGCGCGTGCAGGACGGCGTGACGCTCTACGGCAAGGGGTGGGGCCACGGGATCGGCCTCTCGCAGTGGGGCGCGCAGGGCTGGGCCGAAGGCGCGACCGGCGTGAAGCTCACCGGCGAGCAGATCGTCGCGCGGTATTTCCCCGGAGCGCTGCTCGCGAGCCAGCCGATCACGGATCCGTTCCGCGTGCTCCTGTCCGCGCCGTCGACCGGCTGCGTCGGGCGCACGATCGACGACATCGCTCGCATGTACTCGGCCGGCGGGATGCGCCTCGTGAACACGCTCGACCCGAGCGTCGTGTACTTCGATCTCGGCCCGGACCAGGCCCTGCGCGTGTGGACGGACGGCGACGCGCTCTACGCGCGCGACGACGCCGGCACCCGCACGGCGCGGCTGAACGCGGACGAGTCGTTCACGCTCACGCCGAAGCAGTTCTGGGACCCGATCGCGATCGACCAGAAGGGCCTCTCCTACCGTGGCACCCTCGTCTTCCAGGTGCGTGACGGCGAAGCACTCCGCGTCGTCAACGATGTGTCCTCCGACGACTACATGGCCGGCGCGCTCCCCGGTGAGATGCCGAGCCAGTGGCAGATGGAGGCGCTCCGCGCGCAGGCGATCACCGCGCGGACGTACGCCGCGTGGCGGCAATCGACCGCCGGCGACCGCACGTGGGACGTGCGCGACGACACGGCGGACCAGTGCTATGGCGGCCACTCGTTCGAGAGCGCGCGCACCACCGCGGCGGTCGCTTCGACCGCCGGCCTGATCCTCACCTACGCGGGCGCGCCGATCCGCGCGCTGTACTCCTCGGCCGACGGCGGGATCACCGAGAACGTCGGCTGCGTCCTCGACGCGGCGAAGGTGGGGGCAACGTGGCAGTGCGCGGACGGCTGGCCGTACCTGCCGGAAGCCCTGGACCCGGCAGAGACGGCCGCGTACGACGCGCGCGGGCCGATGCCGTACACCCTCTGGTCCGCATCGTTCAGCGGAGCGGAGATCCGCACGCAGATCATCGAGGACTATGGGACCGACATCGGGAGCTTCGTGTCGATGGAGTTCAACATGAGCCCCGGCGGCCGCCCGATCTCGGTCCGCGTACGCGGCACCGGCGCGTCGGTCGATCTCAAGGGCGACCGCTTCCTTCGCACGACCCTCGGTCTCAGGAGCACGCTCGTCCGCACGATCCCGTTCTAGCCGTCATCGGCTAGCGTCCGCGCCAGTGAGACGGCGCGTGGCGATCGGCGGCATGGCGATCGAATCGAGCACGTTCAGCCCGCACCGGAGCGGCGCCGCCGACTTCACCGTCGTCCGCGGGCCCGAGCTCCTCGCGAAGTACGACGCGCTCCCGTCGACCGTCGAGTGGATCCCGCTCGTCCACGCCCGCGCGCTTCCCGGCGGCGCCGTCGAGCGCCCGTTCTACGACGCGATCAAGGCCGAGCTCCTCGAGCGGCTCCACGCGGCGCTGCCCCTGGACGGCGTGTATTTCGATATCCACGGCGCGATGACCGTGTTCGGGCTGACCGACGCCGAGGGCGATCTCGCCGCCGCGATCCGCGAGGTCGTCGGCCCCGGCTGCCTCATCTCGGCGTCAATGGATCCGCACGGCAACATGTCGCGGCGGCTCGTGGGCGCGCTCGATCTTGCGACCTCACACCGCATGTCGCCGCACGATGACGCACCGCTCACGAAGCGGCGAGCGATCGCGACGCTCGTCGATTCCCTCGAGCGCGGCGTGCGGCCGTTGCGCGCGTGGGTCCGCGTGCCCGTGCTGCTCCCCGGTGAGCGCGCGTGCACCCGCGACGAGCCGGCCAGATCCATCTACGGGAGCCTGAGCGAGGTCGAGCGGCGCGAGGGGATCATCGATGCCGCGGTCTGGATCGGCTACGCGTGGGCGGACGAGCCGCGCTGCAGCGCCGCGGTGGTGGTCACAGGCACCGACGAGGGGACCATCCTGTCCGCGGCACGTGAGCTCGCGCGTCGGTACTGGCATGCGCGTGCGAGCTTCGACTTCAGCGTGGCGGCCGCTGATGCCGACACGTGTATCGCGAACGGCCTGTCGCGTCCGGAACGGCCGTTCTTCATCAGCGACTCGGGCGACAACCCCACCGCCGGAGGCGCGGGTGACGCGTCGTTCATGCTCGAGCGGCTGCTCGGCGATCCGCTGATCGCCTCCGGACGAGGGACCGCCATCTGGGCGAGCTGCGTCGACCCGGCCGCCGTCGCGGCCTGCGTGCGCGCGGGGGCGGGCGCCGATGTCGCCCTGCAGGTGGGCGGCGCGTTCGGCTCTCCGTGGTCGGTGCGCCTCGAGGGTCGGGTGCAGCGCGTCCGGGTCGCCGATCCGGTCGGCGGGGACATCGCGGTGATCGCATCGGGCGGCGTCCGCGCGATCCTCACGACCCGTCGCAAGCCCTACCACCACATCACGGACTTCACCGACCTCGGCCTCGATCCGGCCGCGCACGATCTGGTGGTCGTGAAGATCGGGTACCTCGTGCCCGACCTCTTCGCCGCCGCGCGGGGGTGGACGATCGCGCTCACCCCAGGGGGCGTGGATCAACACATCGCGCGGCTGCCGTACCGCGCCCTCGATCGGCCGATCTATCCGCTGGATGCGGACATGGCCGACCCGGACCTCGTGCCCGAGCTCATCGGCCGGTCGGGTTGACGACATGAGGAGGCCCGCCGTGCGGCGGGCCTCCTCTCGCGACGAGCGGGTGTGGGCCTAGCGCTTGACCTCGGTGACCTCGGTCTCACGGACCGGACGCTCGTTGCGCGTCTCGTAGTCGTAGCCGCTGCGACGGCGAACGATGTCGCTCGCATCGCTGTACCGCTGGTCGGCCTTCACGGTCATGAGCGTGCGGCCGTCACGGAACTGCTGGTCGTAGTACTTCGCCTCGACCTCGGGGATCCCGAGGCCGACGAGGGCACCCGCGACGCCACCGGCGACACCGCCCGCGACGGCGCCGGTCACCCCGCCGGCGAGGGCGGTCGCGAGCAGCCCGCCGGAGATGACCGGCCCGACGCCCGGAATGAGGAGCGCCGCGCCCGCGCCGATGATCCCACCGAGCACGACGCCGGTCCCGGCGCCGGAGGCGGCCATCGGGCCGGACTTGTTGCCCTCCCCGTGGGTCTTGCCGGAGTCGTCACGCCAGGCGTATCCGATCTGGTCGTCCGTGAAGCCCTTCGCGCGAAGGTCACGCGCCGCGAGCTCGGCGTCGTTCCGGTCGTCGAACACCCCCACGTAGTGGGAACGGGTGATGGTGCGATCTGATGGCTGCGTCATGAACTCTTCTCCCGGCGCGAACGTGCGCCATCCAGCGGACGTGCACGTTGCGGGCCTCCGACCGGCGATCGTCCGGCATCGACCGCACGATGCGCCGACGATGCGGTAACGGGGAGCGAGCGGGTCCCTTCTTGTCCCACGTCAGCCGGGTCAGCGCGCGCGCACGACCGCCACCTTCGGGCAGATGTCGTTGAGCACGCACTGCGAGCAGATCGGGCGCAGCGCGACGCACACGTGCCGGCCATGCCGGATGAGATTCATGTGGACCTCATACATGTCCCCGGGTGCGAGCGCGGCCTGGAGCTGCTCCTGCGTCTGCACCGCGGTGGCCCGAGGCGCGACCAGGCCGAGGCGGATCGCGACGCGGTGGACGTGCGTGTCGACCGGGAAGTAGGGACGGTCGAGCGAGAACAACAGGACGCACGCGGCGGTCTTCGGTCCGACGCCGGGCAACGCGACGAGCAGCTCGAACAGCCGGTCGTGCCGGATCCGGCGGAGCGCCCGGTCGTCGAGCGCGATGCCCCGGTCACGCAGTGCGCGCAGCACGGCGCGGATCCGCGGCGCCTTCGTCGGCGCCAGCCCGCCGCTGCGGATGGCGCGCTCGATCAGCGGGAGCGGCGCGTCCGCCACGTCCTCCCACATCGGCAGCTTGGCCCGCAGATCCGCGTACGCGCGATCGCGGTTCGTGTCATTGGTGTTCTGGGAGAGGATCGTGAGCACGAGCTCATCGAGCGGCGGCAGCCGGCGCGGCGCGGGTGGGTCACCGTACACGCGGCGCAGACGGCGCGCGATCTGGCGGAGCCGCGCGGGAGTGACCGGCACGCGCTAGAGGAGGCCGAGCAGGTGCCAGTACGGAAGGCACAGGGCGAGACCAGCGAGCGCGATCGCCTCATAGACGAAGGCCATCCGACGCGCTTGCCCGTGCGAGTAGAGGCGCCCATGGGTCGCGCCGTACGCGACGAGGTACTCCGGTGACTGCGCCGGCACGTGCCAGCTGAGGCCGAGCGCCAGGATCGCCACCGCCGCCAGCCACGGACTGATGTTCACCGCCGTCGCGACCGGGATGAACGCGAACGACAGGATCAAGACGGCCTGATCAGCGGCGAGCAGCGACTTCACGAGGATGGTGACCACGCCGGCCAGGATGACGAACCCGGCCCCGCCCAGCCCGAGCTGCTCGAGGAGCGTTGCCGCGCTCTTCCCCACGGTCTTGTCCAGCGACAATCCCTCCGCGATGGACGCGATCGACAGGGCCACGCCGAAGAACACGAGGTACTCCCAATCGAGGTTCTTCAGATCCGACACGCCGGCCACGACCATCACCCCGATGAACGCGAACAGCGCGACCAGACCGGGCGGCCATAGGAACTTCGGTCCGATGATCCAGCCGACCAGCATCGCGGCAACGATCGCGAGGATCAGAAGCTCGCGGGTCGAGGGCGGCCCGAGGATGGCCCGCTGCAGCCGCAGCGGAGCGCGCGCCGGCACCGGCGGCGGTGCCGCTCGGAACATGACGCGCATCACGACGAACGAGCCGACGGCGATGATCGCGCCGAGCGGCGCGGCCGACAGGAACCACTGCAGCCAGGTGAACTGGACCTGGTCCTTGATCGGCATGAGGCTCCAGGCCATGAGGCACACCGGCGAGCCATTGAGGAACAGGAAGATGAACGGTCCCGATCCGATCCAGGCCGAGAGCCCGAGCGTGGCGCTCGCGGGGCCGCGCACGGGGAGCTTCATCGTGTCCGAGACACCCTCGGCGAGCGGCGCCGTGATCGCCGCCCGAGCCATCGCGAGCGGCAGGAGCGGCGTGAGCACGATGCCCGTGACGAGGAAGGCGGCCGACTGCCACGACGAACGGGCGGGTACGCGCTCGATGAGCAGCAGGCCGAGGCGCAGCAGGAGGCCGGAGCGGGCCACCGCCGCCGCGACGCCGAGCACCGAGAGGACGAACACCCAGTTCAGCGTCGCGAAGCCCTGGAGCACCGCGTAGGACGGGGCCATGCCGGTCATGACCAGCGCGGCGACCAATCCGAGCGAGACGACGACGTTCGGCACAGGCTCGGTGACCCAGAGCGCGACCGCTGCGGCCAGCAGGAGCCCGAAGCGCCACTGGGCGAGATCGACCAGTGGCGAGAACGCCGCCGCGCCGAGCGCGATCGCGACGATCAGGCCGACGATCTTCGTGATCGGCGCGCGATCCGATCGCGGCGGGCGCACGGGTACCGCCGCGAGAGTGGCCTCGGCCTCATCGGGCAGCGCGCCGTCGCGCCGGCGCAGCCGGCGAGCGAGCGTGGTCGCGAC
>DATCQC010000028.1:0-4796 GCA_036569685.1 Candidatus Limnocylindria bacterium
CTCGTGAAGCTCGTCGTCCGCGAGCCGGAGTCGGCGGCGCTCCGTGCATTCCTGCGGCGACGGACGGCCCGAGCGTCCTGCGCTCTCGCGCGCGTTGAGGTGCTTCGAGCGGTCCGGCATCACGGTCCCGCGGCGATCGCCCGCGCGCATCAGGTCGTCGAACGCCTGGAACTCATGCGGCTCGACGACGGGCTACTCGACGCCGCGGCACGCCTCCCGATCGAGCCCCTCCGCAGCCTCGATGCGATCAACCTCGCAGCCGCGCAGCGTCTCGGTCACGACCTCTCGGTCCTCGTCAGCTACGACGAGCGGATGCTTGCCGCCGCGCGACGGCTTGGGATCCCTGTCGCCAGCCCGCTGTAGCGCGGGATCACTGCGCGGTCGAGTCGTACTCTGCGCCGTCGCGAAGATGCCGGCCCTGCGCGTACGCGATCCGCCAGGCCGGACACGTGAACCCGAACGCGCGCGCGAACGCCGCCTCCGGCCGCTCCGGCATCGCGATGCCGACCTTGCGAAGGGCGAAGAACGTGTGGCACAGCGGGAGGCCGACGATGTTCGCATAGCAGCCGGCGTACGCGGCTACGAGCGCGCCGCCGCCGCCCTGGATCGCGTACGCGCCCGCCCGGTCAAGCGGCTCGTCCGTCGCGACGTATGCGCGGATCGCTGCGGCGTCGGCGCGCTTCATCGTCACGGCCGAGCGAACGCCGAAGTGCAGGGTACCTCCGGCCGCGTTCACGAGCGCGACCTCGGTGCGCACGGTGTGGGCGCGTCCCGCCAGCTTCTCGAGCATCGCGACCGCGTCGGCGGCGTCGGTCGGCTTGCCGATCCGCTCCCCGGCGAGCTCGATCATCGTGTCGGCCGCGAGGGTGACCTCGCCCGGGCGAGCGACCGCCTCGGCCTTCGCGAGCGCGGGTTTGGGCGCGGCTCGTTCGTCCACGTCCGCCACAACGACCTCAAACGGCGCGCCGAGCAGCGCGAGGAGCTCGCGCCGACGCGGGGATCCCGACGCCAGCCGTATCATCTACCTAGGTATGCCGACCAAGAAACCTAGGAATGCGCAGCCTCCGCTCCGGATCGGCCAGACGGCCGAGATTCTGGGCGTGTCCGTCGACACGATCCGCCGCTGGGCGGCTGACGGCACGCTCAAGACGAAGCGCTCCGATGGCGGCCAACGGCTCGTATCGGCCACCGAAGTCAGCCGCCTCCTCGGCGCGCGCCGAAAGTCCGTGCCCGAGCGGCCCATCTCCGCCCAGTCTGCCCGCAATCGCCTGCCCGGCGTCGTCACGAAGGTCGTGGCCGATCGTGTCGCGGCGACCGTCGAGGTGCAGGCCGGGCCGTATCGCCTGCTGAGCCTGCTGACCGCGGAGGCGGTGCGCGAGCTGAAGCTGAAGCCTGGCGACCAGGTCATCTGCGTGGTCAAGGCGACGAACGTCATCGTGGAGGTCCCCTCATGAAGCGACTCCTTCTTGCTGCGATGCTGCTGGCGAGCTGTGCCGCACCGGCCGCGCAGGCGCCGGCGTCAGCGTCCTTCTCGCCCTCGCCCTCCCCCGCTCGACCGGACCTCCTGTTGGCGACGACCACCAGTACGCAGGACAGCGGGCTACTGGACGTGCTGATCCCGGACTTCGAGAAGAAGACCGGGTACAAGGTGAAGACCTCCGCGGTCGGGACGGGCGCGGCGCTCGCCATCGGCGCGCGCGGTGACGCCGACGTCGTGCTCGTGCATGCCCCGTCGCTGGAGGCCGACTTCATGAAGCAGGGCAACGGCGATCGGCGGCTGTTCGTCATGCACAACGACTTCATCGTGGTGGGTCCGCCATCCGATCCGGCGGCGATCAAGGGCAAACCGGTCCTCGACGCCCTCAAGGCCCTCGCCGCGGCGCAGGCGACGTTCATCTCGCGCGGCGACAACTCCGGCACCGATGTCCTCGAGAAGTCGCTCTGGAAGCAGGCCGGCATCACCCCGGCGAAGCCGTGGTACCTCGAGGCCGCCACGGGCATGGGCCAAACGCTGCAGATCGCGTCCGAAAAGAACGCGTACACGATCACCGACCGGGCGACGTATCTCTCGCAGAAGGCCCACCTGCAGCTCGACATCGTGAACGGCGGCGACCCGCCGCTGCTCAACTACTACCACGTCATCACGGTCAATCCGACGAAGTTCCCGAAGGTGAATAACGCGGGCGCTAACGCGTTCGCGGACTACCTCATCCATCCCGACACGCAGAAGATCATCGCGGCGTTCGGCCTCGACAAGTACGGCCAGCAGCTGTTCTTCCCCGACGCGGGCAAGCCCGACCCGACGGGCTAGCACATGGATCTCATCCTCGAGGGGATCACTGGCGCGGTCGCCAAGATCGCGTCGCTCGATCCGGACGTCATCGACGCGGCGGTCGCCTCGCTCGTGGTGAGCGGCGCGGCCACCGTCATCGCGGTAGCCACGGGCGTACCGGTCGGAGCGCTCATCGGGCTGACCCGCTTCCGCGGCCGGCGCCTGCTCCTGTCCCTTGTGAACACGGGCATGGGCCTGCCGCCCGTCGTCGTCGGGCTGTTCGTCGTGGTGTTCCTCTGGCGGAGCGGCGCGCTCGGCGATCTCGACTGGTACTGCACACGCCAGGGGATGGTGATCGCGCAGTACATCATCGCGGTGCCGGCCGTCATCGGGCTCACCGCGATCGCGCTGCAGAGCCTGGATCCGCTGCTCCGGACGCAACTGCTCTCGCTCGGCGCCAGCCGCTGGCAGGCGGCGTGGCTGCTCGTCCGCGAGTCTCGGCTACTGGTGCTGAGCGCAGTGATCGCGGGCTTCGGCGCGGTCATCAGCGAGGTCGGCGCGTCGCAGATGGTCGGATGCAACGTGAAGGGCGACACGCGCATCCTCACCACGGCCATCACGCTCGAGACGAGCAAGGGCGAGTTCGGCAGTGCTTTCGCGCTCGCGTTCATCCTGCTCGCGATCATCTTCGGCCTCACTGCGATCACGACGTACGCGCAGCAAGGACGCAATGCTCGAAGCACGTGACCTCGTCGCGTACCGCGGGGACCGAGCCGTCGCGCACGCCGCGCGGATCGATCTCGCCGAGGGTGAGCACCTCGCGCTCCTCGGCCCGAACGGCGCGGGGAAGAGCTCGCTCGTCCTGGGACTCGCGACGCTCGTGCGAACCGACGGCGAGCTCCGCTATCGCGGCGCACCGGTGCGCGACGCGGACGCGTACCGCCGGCGTATCGCGGTCGTGTTCCAGCGCCCGCTGCTGCTAGACCGGACCGTACGCGAGAACGCGGCCCTCGGCCTCGCGCTGCGCGGTGTCGGCAACCGCGAGCGGAACGCGCGCGCCGAGAACGAGCTCGCCCGGCTCGGCGTCGGGCAGCTCGCAGATCGGTCGGCGCTCGGGCTCTCGGGCGGCGAGGCCCAGCGCGTGAGCATCGCGCGCGCGCTCGCGATCGATCCCGAGATCCTGTTCCTCGACGAACCGTTCAGCGCGCTCGACGCGCCCACCCGCGAGACGCTCATCGCCGACCTCGCGCACGTCCTTCGTGAGCGCGGCGTGACGACGGTGATGGTCACGCATGATCGTGACGAGGCGCTCTCGCTCGCGGATCGCATCGGCGTCGTCATCAACGGCGAGCTGCGCCAGCTCGACACGGCCGAAGCGGTCTTCGGGATGCCCTCGGATCCGGAGATCGCCGCGTTCGTCGGCGTGGAGAACGTGCTGCCGGCCCGCGTCGAGCGCGCGACCGACGAGCTCACGTTCCTGCGGATCGCCGACCAGCACCTCGAGGTCACGGAGCCGCCGCCCGCGGGAGACGACTTCCCGCTCCTCTGCGTGCGGCCCGACGATGTCGTGATCGCCCGTGAGCCGGCAAGTACGAGCGCACGGAACAGCTTCGCCGCGCGGATCGTCCGCATCGAGCCGATCGGGCGCCGGATGCGCCTGGTGCTCGACTGCGGGTTCCCGCTCATCGCCCACGTGACCCGTCAGTCAGCGCGCGACATGGCTCTCGCGCAGGGTGACCAAGTCGTCGCCTCGTTCAAAGCGACAGTGCCGCATCTGTTACCGCGCATCCGCCACTAGCCGCCCTATCCTCTGCGGGATGCGGAGCCCTCGCGCGATCCGTCTGACAGCCGTCGCGCGGCATGTCGGCACGGCGACGCTTGCGGGCGTCATCTCCGGCATCTTCGTCGGCGGGCTCCTCGGCCGTGTCGTCATGCGGATCGCCGGCTTTGCCGCCGGACCGGGGCTGGTCGGCTCGTTCACCGCGAATGGGAATCGCGTCGGCGACATCACCGTCGCGGGAACCGCGGCGATCGTGCTCTTCGTCGGCCTGAGCAGCGGTCTCATCGGTGGTGTGCTTTACGCGGTCATCGAGCCGTGGCTCCGGCGGCTCCGTCCGTGGCACGGTCTCGCGTACGGCACCGCTTTGCTCGGGGCGTTCGGGTTCACCGTGCTCGACCCATCGAATCTCGACTTTCGGCGCTTCGGTTCGGCGCCGCTGAACGTCGTGATGTTCGCGCTGCTGTTCCTCCTTTTCGGTGTCACCACCGCGTGGCTGTTCGACCGCGTGCGCTCACTGATCGACGGTGCGACGAGACCGGCGCGGGTGGCGAAAGCCCTGGCGTTCATGGCGTTGATCCCTGCCGCGTTCGCCACTGTCCTGCTGCTCACTTCAGTGACCGGACTCGCCGAACCCCTATTCCCGATCGTGGTCGCGGTCGGCCTGCTGACTGCGACGGTCGTCCGCTGGCGAGGGCTGCCGGATCCGATCGGCTACGCGGCGCTCGGTGCGACGATGCTGCTTGG
>DATCQC010000029.1:0-1993 GCA_036569685.1 Candidatus Limnocylindria bacterium
GCGATCGAACAGCGCTTCCGCGTACGCGGCAGCGGTGTTCGGCACGTCGCCGCGCTTGGCGTCGAGGATCACGGGAATGTCGGCGGGGATCGCTTGTAACGTGAGCGCGAGGATGTCCAGGCCCGCGGAGCCGTACCGCTCATAGAAGCCCATGTTCGGCTTGTAGCAGCAGACCCGATCACTGGTCGCGTTCACGATCCCGCGGAGGAATCGCACGGCAGCCTGTGCGCCACGCCCGAGCTGCTCCGGGATCCGGTCCGGTTCGGGGTCGAGGCCGACGCAGATGACGCTATCGCGCGCGCGCGAAGCGGCGGCGAGCTTGGTCAAAAACGTCATGAACACTCACTATGATACGGACGCTTCCATAAACAAGGAGGAAGGCATGCTCCGCACTACTGCCGGCCGGCTCGGGTGGGTGCTGGCAACGATCGTTCTCATCTCAGCGTGCAGCGGCACGGCCACGCCAGGCGGTGCGACGAGCACACCCGGTGCGTCGAAGACCGACCGCATCGGATCGTTCAACCGGCCGATCATCTTCGCGTTCACGCCGTCCCAGGACGTCGCTCGGATCACCGCGAGCGGCAATGCGATGGCCTCCGCGCTCGCGACGGCGACCGGACTGGCATTCAAGGTGACGATCCCGACGAGCTACGCGGCGCAGATCGAGGCGATGTGCGCCGGCCAGGCCGACCTCGCCGCGATCGCCCCGCTGCAGATGACGCTGCTGCTCGACAAGAACTGCGGCACACCGATCCTGGGCGCCCTTCGCAAGGACGACACGGGCGCGCTCGCGACGACGTACAAGTCGCAGATCCTCGTCCGCAGCGATAGCGGCATCACGGACCTGAACGGGCTCAAGGGCAAGAAGTTCGCGTTCGTCGACCCGATCTCGGCGTCGGGATACCTGTTCCCCACGCTGTTGATCAAGAACAAGACCGGTCAGGACCCGAAGACGTTCTTCGGATCGACCATCTTCGCCGGCGGCCACGACAAGGCCGCCCTCGCCGTCTACCAGGGCACCGTCGACGGCGCGGCGTCGTTCATCGACGTTCGCACGAGCGCCGGCATGCCGGCTGACATCCTGACGAAGACCAAGGTCATCGACACCGCGGGTCCGATCCCGAACGACGGCGTCGCCGTCGCGAAGACCATCCCGCAGGACATCGTCGACCAGATCACGACGGCGCTCATCGCCTACTGCTCGGCGGCTCCGGGCCAGGCCACATGTCTGTCGCTGTTCAACTGGAACGGCCTGCAGAAGATCACAGCCGACTTCTACAACCCGGTGCGTGACGCCGCGAAGCTCGCGGGTATCGACGTGGCCGCCGAGGCCGCGAAGACCCCGGCCCCGCCACCGCCGACCCCGAGCCCGACCAAGGCTCCCTAGCGCTCGTTCGCGTTTTCGAACACGCCCGCCGGAGCGATCCGGCGGGCGTGTTCATTTAGAGTCGCCGCGGTGGCGGCGCTCATCTCGATCAAGGACCTCACCAAGACGTATCCGACCGGCACCCGCGCGCTCGACGGCATCTCCCTCGACTTCCACAAGGGCGAGTTCATCGTGCTCATCGGCCTGTCCGGCTCGGGCAAGTCGACGTTGCTACGCTGCATCAACCGGCTCGTCGACCCGACGTCGGGCACCGTGATCTTCGATGGCGTGGACGTCACGCGTGCGAAGGGCGCCGAGCTTCGCCGGATCCGCAGGCGGATCGGGATGATCTTCCAGCAGTTCAATCTGGTGAAGCGCAGCTCGGTGTTCACGAACGTGCTCGCCGGACGCCTCGGCTACCGCACCACGTGGCGGACGATCGCCGGCCGGCCCACCCGCGATGACGTGGCCCTCGCGTTCGAGAACCTCGGCCGCGTCGGCATCGTGGAGAAGGCCTTCGGCCGCGCCCGACGCGCTGTCCGGCGGGCAGCAGCAGCGCGTCGGGATCGCCCGCGCGCTCATGCAGCGCCCCGAGCTCATGCTCGCCGACGAACCGGTCGCGAGCCT
>DATCQC010000030.1:0-4253 GCA_036569685.1 Candidatus Limnocylindria bacterium
CCGGTCCGCATGAGCGCGTCGACCTGGTCCTTCATCAACGAGATGAGCGGCGAGAGGACCAGCACCGGGCCGCTGAGGATCTTCGCCGGGATCTGGAAGGTGAGGCTCTTCCCCGCGCCGGTGGGCATGAGGCCGATGCAATCGCGGCCCGCGAGCACCGCGTCGATGATCTTGCGTTGCCCCGGCCGGAATTCGTCGAAGCCGAACACGGTCCGCAGCACGTCGTCCGGATCGGTGAACCGCTGTCTCGGATCGAAGACCGGAGCGCCGACGGACACCGTCAGCTGAAGCTCCGGCGGAGCGCGGACTGCGCCGCGTTGTACCCGCACATGCCGTGCACGCCGGCGCCGGGTGGCGTGGCGGCCGAGCAGAGGTAGATCTCGTGCGTCGGGGTCGCGTACGGATCGAAGGACCATGACGGCCGGGCGATGAACTGCAGGCCGCCGTGCCAGCCCGCCGAGATGTCGCCGCCGATGTAGTTCGCGTTGCGCGATTCCACCTCGCGCGGACCCATGACGCTCCGCTTCAGGACGAGATCGCGGAATCCCGGCGCGAAGCGCTCGATCTGCGCCTCGATGCGCGCGGTCATGTCCTCGGTCGATCCGGCCGGGACATGGCAGTACGCCCAGAGCGTGTGCATCCCGAGCGGCGCGCGCGTCGGATCGAACAGGCTCTGCTGCGCGACGAGGACGAACGGGCGTTCGGGATGCTCGCCGCGCGCGACCTGCGCCTCGGCGGCCGCGATCTCCTCGAGCGTCCCACCCACGTGCACCGTGCCCGCTCGGCGGCACTCGGTGGCGCGCCACGGCACCGGGCCGGCGAGCGCGTAGTCGAGCTTGAACACGCCCGGTCCGTACTTGTAATCGCGGAGGACGCGGCGGTACGTCGTGTTCAGCTTGTCACCGGCGATCCGTGCGAGCGCGCGCGGGGTCGTGTCGAACATGTACGCCTCGGCCTTGCCGAGCTGCGCCCATACGTCGATCCGATCGTCCGTCGTGATGACGCCGCCGAGCGCGCGCAGGTACGACGCCAGCGCGTCCGCGATCTTCTGCGATCCGCCGCGCGGCATCGGCCAGCCGACCGCGTGGCCGGCGAGCCCGAGCATGAGCGCGAACGCGGTCGTGAACGGCGCGTTCAGCGGAAGGAACGAGTGCGCGCCGAGCCCGGCGAGCAGCGCGCGCGCGCGCGGCGTCGAGAAGAGCCGCGCGGTCGTCGTCACCGGGAACATCGCCGGGATGCCGAACCGCGCGAGGAGCACCGGGTGGCGCGGGAGGTGGACCATCGGCCGGTCGATCTCGCCGAGGAGCTCGTCCCAGCGCGATACGAGCGGACCCATGAGCCGGCGGTACACGCGTGCGTCGTCGCCGAAGCTGCGCGCGGTCTCCTCGACCGAACGGCGGAGCACCGCAGCGGTCCCGTCGTCGAGCGGATGCGCGAGGGGCACGTCGGGATGGATCCACTCGAGCCCGTGCTCCTGCAGCGGGAGCGTCCGGAAGTAGGGCGAGCCGGCGCCGAGCGGATGGATCGCCGAGCACGTGTCGTGGATGAATCCGGGCAGCGTGAGCTCGGCGCTGCGTGTGCCACCGCCGATGGTCGACTCGGCCTCGTGGACCTTCACCGAGTGACCCGCCCGCGCGAGCGCGATCGCGGCCGCGAGGCCGTTCGGCCCGCTCCCGATGATCTCCGCGTCGACGTCAGGCCGCGAGCGCGAGGTCAGGCGGGCCCTCGCGCAGCGCCGCCAAGGCAAGCCAGCCGAACCAGATGGTCATGAGGGGAAGCCATACGACGATGGTCACGATAGCGACCGGTTCGAGGCCGGTGACGCGCGCGGCCGCGACCAGGAAGGCGTCGGCGCCGATGGCCATCGTGAGCGCGCCGAGCGATCGGTGCTCGGCCCGGAGCAGTCCGCCGGCGCCGATGAAGAACACGCCCAGCGCGATCGCGCCGAAGGTCTGCCAGATCGCGACGAACACCGTGTCCTCGAGCGTCCGCGCGGCGACCGCGTAGGCCGCCGCGGCCGCGGGACCGGCCGCGGCGTTCGCGGTGGCCAGCGCCGGACCGACCACCCCGAGCGTGAGCGCGGCCGCACCGCCAACGACGGCGAACGCGAGTGCCGCGACGGCGCAGAGGTCCACGAGCGCGTCGCGCGAGGCGAACCGCTCGCGAAGGTAGAGCGCCACCGGCACCAGCGGAACGTAGAACGACGTGAAGTCGGTGAACGCGGCCCATCGCAGCAACGCCGGATCGGCCGCGAGCACGTCCGGCTTGACCATCGCCACCGGATCGAGCCGAAAGCCTTCGGCGGCAAAGTACAGGACGTCGCTGACGAGTCCGAGTGGCACGGCGACGCATGCGGCCCAGAACGCGACGCGGCGCAGGGTCATCGCGCCGCGAGGCGCCTCGCCCAGCGCAGCGGCGCGCTGAGTCCGGAGCGCACGCCCGCGTTCTGCCACGCGTTCTTCGCGTTCCTCCACTGCCGGCGGCTATCGACGCACACGATCTTCGACTCCGCGACCGTATCGACGCCGAAGCGCTGGGCGAGATTGCGGAGCGTCTGCCGCCACATATCGTTCTGCATGCGCTCGCCCAGGACCGGCATCATCATCATGAGCTCCCACAACGGGTCGCTCGCCCGCGTGAGCTCGTGCGCCTGCACCACCGTGACGCCGTCCTCGACGTGCGCGCTGAAGGTCAGCGGTCCGGCGAACGGGTGGCCCTCGGGCGACATGAAGCTGAACGACTCGTCGTCGGCGTAGATCACGAGGATCCCGGTCGCCATCGTGGGCGCGCCCGGAAGGGTCGCGTTGATGAGGCCGACCTCGCCCGGTGCGATGCCGGTCGCGGGGAGAAACATCTTCTGGCCCTTCGGCCAGAACGTGGCGAATTCGGTCTTCCAGACGCGGATGACCTCTTGCGGGGTCACGTTCGCGCCCTCCAGGCGGACGGTGAAGGTCTTTTGGTAGAGCCGCCCAAAGCCACCGTTCGCGGCAGCCAGCTTCCGTCCGCGGACGTTCGCGTTCAGCGCGCCGTCGCGGTCGGTCGCCTCGAGGTTCTTGACCGGCTTCGCCCAGTTCGAGTCGTCGCGCGCCATCGCCGTCCTCCGTTACGCCTTGCTCGCGGCGAGCGCCGCAGCCTCGGTGTCGTGGATCCCGATCGCCTCGTCGAGCCGGGTGAGCTCGAAGATCTGCTTGTAGTGGTCGTTCAGGCCGCAGGCCAGGAGCTTCTGCTTCTGGCGGTTCGCGCGGACGAGCAGTGTGACGAGCAGCCCGATACCGCCACTGTTCATGTAGTCGAGCCCGGAGAAGTCGAGCACGATCACGCGCGTCTTCTCCCCCGCCTGGCCGTACGCGGCCATGAGCGGTCCCTCCGACGCCGCGGTCACGTCGCCGCGCACGCGGATGACGATCGTCCGCTCGTCGATGCGGTCCGCCGATGTGTTCGTCGTCGCCGTGGTCATCTCGTCCCTCCCAATGCCGCGTTCTCGTCCGCGAAGATGGTCATGAAGTCCGCGAGGCGCGTGATCTCGAAGATCTCCCTGTAGTGGTCGCTCAACCCCGAGGCGGTGATCTTCCGTCCGTCCTTCCGAGCGCGGGCGAGGATCCCGACGATGAGCGCGATCCCCGTGCTGGACAGGAACTCGACCCCGCTGAAGTTGAGCAGCACGGTCTTGGAGCCGTGGTCAGCGGCCGCCGCGTACGCGCCGTTGAGCGCGTGCTCGGCGCTCGAGTCGATCTGCGGCGGCAGGTCGACGACGGCCGTCCCGTCGCGGTAACGCACCGGCGCCGTGGCTTCAGGCGTCGTGGCCATCGTTCGCTCCCTTCGTCCCGTCGAGCTTCATCACGAGCTCGATCGAGTGGTGCATGTTCGTCGTGTGGACGCGCATGTCGTCGACCATGTTCTTGATCAAGAAGAGGCCCCAGCCGCGCGGCTTCTGCAGACCCTCGAGCTTCGCCTCGAGGTCGGGCGTCTCCGGCTCGGGGATGTCACGCCCGCCGCCGTTGTCGACGATGCGGACGATGAGCTCGCTGTCGCTGCGCGTGACCCGCACGTGGACCGGCAGCTCGACGTTCATGCGGTTCCCGTGCTCGATCGCGTTCATCGCCGCCTCGGACACCGCGGTCTTCAGGCGTTCGAAGCGCTTCGGATCGAGGCCGACCTCGCGCACGGACGACGCGACGCGATCCATGATGCGGCGCTCGTTGCCGACGGCGCTCGGCTCTTCGAACTCCAGCAGGACGTGCTCGGTCTCGACG
>DATCQC010000031.1:0-9724 GCA_036569685.1 Candidatus Limnocylindria bacterium
ACCCGAGCATCCATCTGCTCGGACATGTCCACGAGCCGTTTGACGTCGGCCGGCTGCAACGCTGCCACCGCCCGGCGCATGAGCTCGGGTTCGAGTGCGCTCCGGATCTCGTAGATCTCGAGCACGCCGGCGCGGTCCAGCGAGGAGACCTGCGCGCCGCGCCGCGGCCCGATCTGCACGAGCCCTTCAGCCTCGAGCCGCCGGAGCGCATCGCGCAGCGGGATGCGGCTGACCCGGAGTCGGTCGGCAAGCTCCTCCTGCCGAAGGCGCTCGCCAGGACGAAGCTCGCCGGAGAGGATCGCATCACGCAGCGCGGTCGTGACCACCTCTTCGATGCTGCGGACGTCGGGGCGGTCGAGCTGCGGAAGGCCGCGCGTCGCGGCATTGGGATCCGGCGTCGCATCCTCCCCGTCCCACTTCGGATGGTCCTATCGTGGCCGCGCGCGGTCGCGGCGTAACGTATTCCGTATACAGAACAGGGTCAAGGCTGGCGGCGGGTGCGGACCGGAGCCCCGTCGGTGGAGGGCGGATGAGCGATTTCTATCGAGCGTGGCTTGCGGAGAGCGCGACGCTTGAGGAGCGGATGCGCACGCCGCCGGTGGTGGCGCGCGGCGCGGATCTGGAATGGATCGAGACCCCGCAGGACTCGCGGGTCGCCATGGTCATCGGCGAGGCGAGCGGCTTCCCGACGCAGCGCACCGCGCTCCTCAAGGCCGAGATCGCGCCCGGCTGGCGGACCGGCAAGCACGTCCACGGCGAGGAGGCGATCCACATCGTCGCGGGCTCGGGGTTCAGCATCATCGACGGCGCGCGCTACGACTGGAAGCCAGGGACCACCATCCATATCCCGTACCGGGCCGAGCATCAGCACGTGAACGGCGGAAGCGGGACCGCCGTCTACCTCTCGGCCGTCACGCAGGATCTCGACTTCGACGTCAAGCTCGGCCGGCTCGTGCAGCTCGAGGACAAGCGGCTTGACGGTGGCGAGCTCGCGACGCGGTACCCGGCCGAGGCCTCGCAGCTGGCGGCCGACGGCCGGCGGATCTCGCTCCACCTCGAGGACGCGATCGACGAGAAGGCGCGCCGCCTGGCGGGCCACGCCCATCCGAAGGGCGAGGGCAAGGGCGCGCATCGGCATGCCGGCATCTGGATCCTGATGGGCGGCAGCGAGAGCCCGAGTGACGAGACGAACGGCTTCCGAGCGAAGGCCGTCGCGATGACGAACATCTTCGAAGAGGCGCCGCGCTCTGGCAGCCACCGGCACGCGCATACCGAAGCGATGCTGTACGTGCTCGAGGGTGACGGTTATTCGGAGATCGACGGGCAGCGGCACGATTGGCGGGAGGGCGACGCGGTCCATGTGCCGCCGCGGATGACGGTGCACGAGCACTTCAACGACTCGGACGCGCGCACGCGCACGCTCCGTATCGAGTTCGGCATCCGGTTCTTCTACGAGGCCCTTTGGGCCGGCTACGACAAGGTGCAAGACCGGGAGAAGCTTCAGACCGCCAGCCTCGGATAGTCCCCGGCACTCCGCGAACGCCGATCGCGTGACCCGGCCCAGAGCGTACCCTGTTCAGTCGAAGTTGCGCACAAATCGATTGACATTGTCTCCGCGGGCAACGAAGACTAGGCGCAACCGAACGCACTATCGGTGGGGAGACGGGATGCATGTCGATCCAAGCCGCCGCCGCATATAGGGTCATCCACCCGCGCGTCCGGCGCTCGCGGTCGCCACTCGCCCGGTGGTACCGCCGCAATGAGCGAACGTTGCTGGGGCTCGCGGGTCTCGTCGCATTCTTCGGCCTCTGGCAGCTCGGCTCGGCCGTGGGCGCGATCGATGTGCTGTTCTTCAGCAGCCCCACGGCCGTCGTCGCCGCGGCCGCGCGTGAGGTCCAGATCCCGCGGTTCTGGAACGACGTGCGCTACAGCCTGACCGAGGTGACCGTCGGCTTCATCGCGTCCCTCGTCCTCGCGGTCCCTCTCGGCCTGGCGATCGGCTGGTACCGGCGCGTGTCGTTCTCGTTCGATCCCTGGCTCAATTTCTTGAACGCGATCCCGCGCCCCGCCCTCATCCCGCTCGTCGTCCTCTGGGTCGGCCTCGGGATCGAGATGAAGACCGTCATCGTGTTCCTCGGCGGATTCTTCTCGATCATCCTTCCGACGGTCGAGGGTGTCCGGACCGTGGATCAGCAGCTCCTCGACGTTGCGCACAGCTTCCGCGCGTCACAACGCCGCGTCTTCACATCGGTCGTGATCCCTGCGACCGTGCCGTTCATCGCCGCGGGCGTGCGACTCGCGCTCGGCCGGTTGCTCATCGGCGTCGTCATCGCCGAGCTGTATGCGCAGACCGAGGGCATCGGCGTCATGATCGAGCGCGCGGCCGACGTTCTCGACAGCGCCCGGATGTTGTTCGGGGTCCTGCTGTTCACGCTGATGGGTGTGCTGACGACCGAGCTCGCCGGTCTGGTGGAGCGACGGTTCCAGCGGTGGCGGCCGAGCGCGAACCTCGATCTCGAAGAAGGGGTGACCTAGATGGCGGGTGCGGATGTCGCACTGAGCGCGCGCGGCGTGCGGATGGAATACCGCGACCGGAGCTCCGACACGAGGCTGGTGGCCATTGAAGCGATGGATCTCGACATCGCCGACGGTGAGTTCGTGAGCCTCCTGGGACCGAGTGGTTGCGGGAAATCGACCTTCCTGAAGATCGTGAACGGGCTGCTGCTCGCGACGGCTGGTGAGATCCGCCTCCGTCGCAATGCGAAGGGCCGCGAGGACGCGATGGTGTTCCAGGACGCCGCGCTCTTCCCCTGGTATTCGGTGCTGGACAACGTGGCGTACGGCCTCGTGTGCGCAGGCGTCCCCAACGCGGAGGCACGGAAGCGCGCCGCTCCGCTCGTCGAGCTCGTGGGGCTGGCCGGCTTCGAGACGAAATACCCGTACCAGCTTTCGGGCGGCATGCAGCAGCGCGCAAATCTCGCTCGGGCGCTCGCCGTCAATGCCTCGATCCTGCTGATGGATGAGCCGTTCGCCTCGCTGGATGCCCAGACGCGCGAGATCATGCAGGCGGAGCTCCTCCGCATCTGGAACGCGGCGAGGACGACCGTCGTCTTCGTGACGCACCAGATCGACGAGGCCGTGTATCTCTCGGATCGGGTGGTCGTGATGTCATCGCGGCCCGGTCGGATCCTCGCCGATATCCCGATCGAGCTGCCCCGGCCGCGTCCGCTCGAAGTGAAGCGGACGCCGACCTTCGCGACGTACGCCGATCAGATCTGGAAGCTCTTGTCGATCCAGCAATCCTCGGGCACCCCGCCGACGGCGCGCTGAGCGTGGCGACCGTCTCGGCTCGCTCCAGCGCGATCGGGCCTGTCGGCCTGCGTGGTCTCGCGCGGCTCATCCGCTCGAACGAACGACTCTTCTACGGCATTCTCGGCTTCGTCGTCGTCATCATCGTGTGGGAGACGGCGGCCGACATCGGCCTGTACCGGAGGTCGCTCCTCAGCTCGCCATCACTCGTGTGGGGCGCCGCGGTCGAGGATTTCGGGTCGGGCAAGATCTGGCCCGACCTGGGCGCGAGCGGCCTGGAGTTCGGCCTCGGATTCTTCGCTGCTCTCGCGCTCGGGATCCCGCTGGGCTTCGGCATCGGGATGTTCGGCCGGGTGGACGCCTTCGCCAGCTTCCTCCTGTTCGGCATCTATTCGACGCCGAAGGCCGCCATCGCGCCGCTCATCATCCTCACCGCCGGCATCGGCCTCGAGTCCAAGGTCATTCTGGTCTTCCTGCTGACGTTCTTCTCCGTCATCGTGAGCACCGTGGCCGGCGTGCACTCGGTCGCCAGTCGACATCTCGACCTGGCACGAAGCTTCGGAGCGTCTCCTTGGCTGCGATTCCGATCGGTGATCCTGCCCAGCACGTTCCCGTTCATCCTGACGGGCATCCGGATCGCGACCGGACGTGCCCTGGTCGGCGTCATCGTCGCGGAGGAGCTGGCCGCCAACGAAGGGATCGGGCACTACATCGAGCTCTACGGCAGCTTCCTGCAGACCCAACGCGTGATGCTCGGCGTCGTCATCCTCGGTCTGTTCGGCGTCATCCTCGGCGAGGGCGTGCGCCGCATCGAGAAGCGCTTCGAAGTGTGGCGCCAGGAGATCCATTGAAGGGGGCTCGCCCGGGGCCGGCGAAGCCGGGCCCGGGCGTACGCGCGGGGGCTATCTGACGCGCATCAATTGAAGGCGCTTCCTCCGTCGACGAGCAGCGTCTGTCCGGTGATGAACGCGCTGTCGTCGGACATGAGGAACGCGATCGTCCCGACGAGATCGCTCGGGCGCTCGACCCGCTGGAGGCAACGGACCTTCACCGGGGCCTCGCGCATCGCGATCGTTTCCTCGTCCGGCTCCTCCTCGCTGAGCGTGCTTCCCGGACAGACGGTGTTCACCCGGATCCAGTAGGTCCCGAGTTCCTTCGCGAGCGTGCGGCCAAAGCCGATGAGCGCGCTCTTCGAGGCCACGTAGTGCGCACGGGTCGGCACGCCGCGGAAGACGGTGCTGGACGCGATGTTCACGATGCTGCCGCCGCCGGCGGCTTTGAGGTGGGGGAGGGCGGCCTTGCAGCCGTACCACGCGGCCTTCGTGTTGAGGCGGAACGACTCGTCCCACTCGGCATCAGGGATGTCCTCGAAGTTGCAGCGGGTGATCGGGACCACGTTCAGCATGCCGGCGTTGTTGACGATGCCGTTGATGGCGCCGAACTCCTTCGCCGCACGGTCGGCCGCGCGCTTGAACGCCGCGAAGTCGCGCACATCGGTGTCGATCGCGATCGCCTTGCAGCCGTTCTTGCGGATGCCGGCGGCGACCTCTTCGTTGCGTGCCGCGTCGATGTCGAGGAGAGCCACGTTCGCGCCCTCGGAGGCGAGCTTCTCGCTGTATGCCCGGCCGATGCCATGGGCCGCGCCGCTCACGATGACCGTCTTCCCGCTCAGTCGCATGGATGTTCCCTCTTTCATTTGGCCTGTCGCCGAGCCGCGCGCCCGTCTGCCACGACATCCGCGGAGGCGGCCACGCGGTCGTTGAGCGAAGCGTCGCGCAGATAGCGCCTGATGAGGATCGCCACCCGTCGGTAGTGGCTCGCGAGCTGCGCGGCCGCCCCGTCGGCGTCGCCCGCGCGGATCGCCTCGAGGAACCGCTCGTGATGCTCCGGCGCGTGCTGGAGCGTCGGCCAGCGCAGTGAACGTGCGATCTCCTGCCGGAGCCGCGAGATCTGGGCGACGAGCCGCGGGCGCCCGGTCGTCGAGTACAGGCGCATGTAGAACCGCTCGCGCGCGGCAAGCTGCTCGTCGCCCGTCGATGCCGCCACCATCCGTGCATACAGATCCTCCAGGATCTGGAGGTCCTCGTCGGTGATGAGGGGGACTGCGAGGCGGACCGCGTGGCTCTCGAGCAGGATCCGCAGGTCGTACACCTCCTCGATGTCGTCGGCGTCGAGCTCCGTCACCGTGAACCCGCGGCGGGACATCGAGCGCACGAGGCCCTCGTACTCGAGCGCGCGCAGCGACTCGCGCACCGGGATGCGGCTGGTGCCGAAGAGCTCGGCAAGCTTCTCCTGCCGCAGACGCGTCCCGGGCGGCAGGGCCGCGGTGAGGATGGCTTCGCGCAGCGCGGCGAGGACCAGATCCTGGGCCGTCAGGTCCTTCGCGCGATTCGCCGCGATGATGCGGTCGAGCATCGTCTTGCGCGCGTCCGCGGTGGCCTGGCCGATCGGGGTGATCTTCTCGCTCATGTTCCGGCCCTCCCTCGCGCCCGGTAGATTGTATGCAAGGACAGTGAGATGACGGACAAGTCGCGGCCGGTGGACACAGTCGCGGTGATGTTCTGAGCGGCCGCTCGATCGTCGGGCGGCTCGGTCCATTCGGACACCAGGCGTTCACCGTGTACTGGGCCGGCGGCATGCTCTCGAACATCGGGACATGGCTGCAGAACGTGTCAGGCTCCGTCTACATCTACGACCGCACGGGATCGGCGTTCGCCGTCGGCCTCCTCAACTTCGCGACGTTCCTGCCGATCCTCCTGTTCTCGGTCACCGGCGGCATCCTGTCCGATCGCTTCGACCGCCGCGCGATCGTGGTGGTGAGCCAGACCGCGTCGCTGCTGCTCGCGCTCGCGCTCGCCGTGTTCGTCGCGGCGGGCGTGGCCACCGAGGTCCACGTGATCGTCTTCGCATTCGCGCTGCAGACGTCATGGAGCATCGCCAAGCCGTCGATGATCGCGATCCTGCCGGCGCTCGTTCCGCGCGCACAGCTCAACGAGGCCGTCGGCCTCAACACGCTGCAGTTCATCACCGGCCAGATCGCCGGGCCGGTCCTCGCCACGCTCATCCTCGCGAGCGGGGGATACGCGTGGGCCTTCGGGATCAACGCGGCCACGTTCGTGGGTCCCATCGCCGCGATGGCGTACCTGTACCGGCGCGACCTCGGCCGGGGCGTGTCGCACGTGATGCGCGCGGGTTCTGCGGCCCGCGAGGGCATCGCCGCGTACGTCCGGGCGCAGCCCTGGGTCGTGTCCGCCCTCCTCGCGGTCGTGTCCACGAGCGCGATGCTCGAGGTCGTGCGCACGACCGCTCCCGTGTTGGTGGCCCAGCGACTCGGCGCGCCGAGCACCGACACCGGGCTCGTCATCGCCGCGCAGAGCGCGGGGTCGGCGCTGGGGCTCCTCGTGTTCATCCCGCTCCGCCGCTGGGACGTTTCACGCTACGTCCCGCTCGCCGGGCTCGCCCTGCAGGCCGCCGGGCTCGTCGCGGTGAGCGTGGCGACGACCCTGCCAGCCGCGGCCGTCGGCGTGGCGGCGATCGGCACCGGCTTCTCGCTCTGCTTCCCGATCGTGACCGGCTTGCTGCAGAGCGAGGTGCCGGATGCGGTGCGCGGCAGGCTCATGGCGATCCATCAGATGGCCCACCTCGGCAACCGGCCGTTCACGGCGCTCGCCGCGGGCGCGATCGCCGCGAGCTTCGGCGTGCCGGCCGCCTGCCTCGCCGCCCTCGCCCTCGTGCCGCTCGGGCTGTTCGCGCTCCGCGGGACCTGGCGCGGGCTCGACCACGCGGCCACCGCCGCGCCGGCGGTCGCTCAATCCGTGTGATGGGCATCGAGGTGAGCGTCGATCCCGAGCTCTGCATCGGTTCCAGCGATTGCGTCCGGCTCCTGCCCGCGGCGTTCCGGATCGACGAGTCGATCGGCGTCTCGGTACCGCTGCCGGGCGCGGGCGACGCGGACCGAGCGCTGCTCGTGCGCGCGCGGGCCAACTGCCCGACCCATGCGATCGCACTGGCCCGGCCGACGGGCGAGCCGCTCGACGACCTGGGCGGCGGGTGAGCGCGGCCGACGTGCTGACGGCCTACACGGCGACGATCGTGTTCGACCGCTACCCGGACGTCCGCGCCGCGTTGTTCGATCCGAACCTCTCGCGTAGCTTCGACAAACGGTCGTACGAGGACGGGAACATCCGTGCCGGCATCGTGAGCATCTCCCATGGCGCGATGCACCGCTCGCGCCGGCGCCTCGAGAACACGCAGTTCCGCGCCGACGTCCTGCGGCTCTACGAGCGCGAGCTGTTCCCGCGGGTGATGAACGACCTGCTCGACGTGCTCATCGGATCCGAACGGGTCGACCTGTTCCCGATCGGCGAGCTGCTCAGCGTGGTGCTCGCCGCGCGTCGCGCCGGCATCGACTGCGATCCGTCGTCGCTCACGGCGCTCCGTGCGCTCGTGCACGCCGTCGACGTCTTCTCGCAGGGCAGCGCCATCCTCGACGCGAAGGATCCCGACGCCGTTCGCACGCTCGTGCGGGCGACGTACGGGGAGTTCGAGCGGGAGTTCGTGCGTCCCGCACGGGTGACGCGCGAGGCGCTCCTCGAGCGCGTGCGCGCGGGCTCGCTCGCCGAGAGCGAGCTGCCGCAGGACATCCTGATGGTGCTCCTCCGCCACCGCGACGAGAGCGCACTCGAGCTCGACGACGGCCGCATCGTGCGCGAGGTGGCGACGTACCTGCAGGGAGGGACCCACACGAGCGCCCAGACCCTCGTGAACGCATTCGACCTCGTCTTCGCCCGGGACGACCGGGACGCCGTCGTCGATCGCATCGCGGCCGACCGGCTGTTCGCGCAGCGGGTCGTGCAGGAGACCCTGCGCCTTCGGCCGACGACGCCGAAGATGAAGCGCCGGGCGGAGGCGGAGACCGAGATCGCCGGAGTGCGCGTCCCGAAGGACGCGCTCGTCGTTCTCGACGTCGTGGCCGCGAACCGCGATCCGCTGCTCTTCGGGGACCGCCCCAACGAGTTCGACCCAGACCGGGTGGTCGACCCGAACGTCTCCCGCTGGGGACTGTCGTTCGGCGCGGGCGCGCACCAGTGCCCCGGGCGTGCGGTCGGCGGTGGGTTCCCGATCCCGGCGGACTTCGAGGTGGACGGCGATCATGTCTTCGGCCTTGTCGCGCTCGAGCTGCAGGCAGTGGCCGCACGCCAGGTGCGGCCGGACCCCGCTGCGGCGCCGGAACGTGATCTCCGGACCGAGCGGTTCACGCGCTGGTTGCATTACCCGGTCCGGTTCGCCTCGCGCGCCTAGTGCCCGGCGGTCCAGTCGAGGACGATCTCGGCGGTCCGCTCCGGCATCTGCCAGAAGTACCCATGGGCCGCGCCCTCGATCACACGCTTGGTCGCATTCGGCAGGTGGGCCATGAGGAAGTCGGACTGCTCGGTGTGCACGCCGGTCCCCATCGCCTGGGTGTCGCGGTCGCCGATGAGCACGAGCGCCGGTGGCGCGATCTCGGCGAGCCGGTCGGAGGTCTGGTGCTCCTGACGGGCGACGATGTGCCGGAGGTAGCTTTCGACGTCCGGCCGGTGCTGCCAGAACGCGTCGACGAGCCAGCGCACGACGTCCGGCCGCTCGCGCGCGAACTCGGGCGTGAAGAAGGTGGCCTCGATGTGCTCGCGCATGTAGCGCTCGTAGCCCTGCTCGATGAGCTCCGTCGCGGCATGCAGCGGGATGCCGCGAGTGACGGGACGGTCGTCGCGGTACTGGCCCGGACCGGTCGCGGCGAGGACGAGGCTGCGGACGCGCTCCGGCCGGTCGAGGGCCATCCACTGCGCCACCCGACCGCCCATCGAGTGACCGAGCACGTGGGCGGCCTCGAGGCCGAGGGCGTCCATCAGGCCGAGGGCGTCACGGGCGAGCACGCGAGTGGACAAGCGCTCGGCCGAGGCAGGCGTCGCGCCGGTCCCCCGATGGTCGAACACGACCACGCGGTGCCGCCGCGCGAGCGGATCGAGGAATCCGGGCGGCCAGGTCGCGCCGGGGTAGCCAGTGCCGGCGACGAGCACGATCGGGACGCCCTGACCGCGGATCTCGAAGGCGATCGGCTGTCCATCGACGTCGATCGTCTGCATCTGATCTAGGCCGGATTGTAGACGTTGCGGTGTGCGTCGGCTACATTCGCGAACGTCCCGACCGTGCCGGTAGACCGGAGGCGGGGAGAGGTGAGGGCGATGGGATCCATCACGATGCGCGTTCGGTTGCTCGCGACCATCCTCGGCGCGACCGTCATCGTTGCCGCATGCGGCGGCGGCTCCACGGGCGGCGGGGCCACGACGGCGCCGGCCGCGGCCACCGCGTCCGCGGCCCAGGGCGCGCTGCCGGCGCCCGAGATCACCACGATCCGCCTCGGGATCAGTGCACCGAC